>JAQWPM010000007.1 GCA_029245345.1 Longimicrobiales bacterium | reverse complement strand
CGGATAGGAAATTCAACGGCCCAAATGAGGTGAGAGGCGAGCGGGGACAGCGTGAGGCATGGGCTGCGGATCATGGGGCTGCGGATTTGGCCCGAGCGCAGCCCGAGCGGAGTCGCGCACAGTGCTCAGATGTGGGAGGGGGACGAGGGGATGTCGAAATGGGCGGAAGCGAGCGGCCGCGTGGCCGAACGTGTTCGGACAGACTGGAGGCGGGCGACTCAGTCGTCGAAGTCGGCGGGCAGCGGCGGGTCGAATATCAACTCTGGGACCGGCTCGGCCTGGGTAGGATCGAAGGCCGGGGTCGGGTCGAGGAGGAAGTCTCCTTTCGCCTATCTAAACCTATGAGTCGACATCGCTCAACGAGAAGGCATAGTCAGAAGCCGGTGAAGTCCAAAGTCTTCTTCTCTTCGGCGAAGCGGCTGGATTGAAGTGAGGAGATATCTAAGACAGAGGTGGTCCCGCCTCTGACGAGGTCCGCAACGATCTGGCCTACAACGGGAGCGTGCATGAGGCCTGTGCCGGAAAATCCGGCAGCAGTAACCAAGCCTGGAATCGACCGTTCGAGCACGGGAAGATAATCGACGGTTCCAGGGTAGAGGCCGGCCCACCCACTTAGGACTGCGGAGTTGGGTCCAGTGAGGCGAAAAGACCGAGATGCTTGTTCGCGTACAGCGGTTGACCATCTCTTCGACACGGCTTGGTCATAGCTGTCTGGATTACTTGGGTCGTCGTGGCCAAGGAAACCGCCAACAAGCGCCCGCCCCGAGCCATCAGGACGCATGTGCACCTGCTGATCGATATCGATGAGCCAAGGGATGCTTTCGGGAACTTGGGCTGTTTGTTCCAAGATCAGGAGTTCGTGGCGACGTGATACGAACGGGACCTCGAGTCCAGCAAGCGAGGAGATCACTCCGGCGTGTGGCCCGGCAGCGTTGACGACGGTCTCGCCGGTAAACAAGCCCTCTGAAGTGCGGACTCCTATGACCCTGTCATCGTCTCGAAGGATTCCCTCGACTCGTGTGTTGAATTCGAGATGCGCTCCGCCTGCTTGCACCTTCTGGGCGAATCCCTCAACTACGCGATGATGGTCGAGGTATCCACCGGTCTTGCAGTAGTTGCCGGCTTGGAAGCCCGTAACACCCAGTGACGGCCAGAGTACACAGAGTTCTTCCCTGCTCAAGACATCGCAGTGGACTCCTAGTGAATTGAGTAGGTCGGCTTGAGTCGTCAGGCCGTTGGTGTCTTTCGAAGTGAGAAAAAGGTGGCCCGTTTGCTGGTAGCGGGGGTCGATACCGAACTTCTGCTCAAAGTTGAGCCAAGTTGGAAGACTGAGTTGTGCCATTTGAACGTTTATTTCAGATCCGTGGGCAACTCGGATTCCTCCACCAGTTCTGGTTGATTGGCCAGTTCCCGGTTCGAATTGTTCAACAATCCGCACGCTGCTTCCCGCTTCTAGAAGGGCGTGAGCGGCGGCAAGTCCAATGATGCCTGCCCCGACGACGATCACGTCACTTGTGTTCGGGCTGATCCTTCGAACACTAGGTCGCGGGAGATTCATGACCTGTCTCTCTATAGGCGGGTAGTAAGTAACCCATCATCTCAATGGAGAGGGACTCTGACATTCTCTACGTTTGCTCTGTTCAGCATGGGACCATATGGGTCCACGTCAAGAGGCAGACAAGTAAATGAAGTTGGTGTTCTCCTAGTGGTTGCACGCCGAAGCGAAGATTGATGTTCTTGCGACCTTCAGCAGGGTGATGCCGTCAGTTGTGTAGGTGACGCCACGATGAGTGAACATTGGTGTGGCATTCCAAGAGGCCTTGGGGTCTGCGTTCTCGGGTCAGGCAGCGCTGAAGCAGTTGGAGGTTTCCCGCACAACTCGGGTTTGTTCTCGCCGCTAAGACCTCATGACATAGGATGAGGATGCGTTTGCGTGACCCGGAGATGGACAGGTGCACCCATGAAAGCGTCAGATTGGCTTGAGGAGCTATAGGCGTCGTTCGTCGATAGAAAGTCGGCGAAAAGCTTCACACACGTAATGTCAGAAGCCACCGAAGGTCCGGCGTAGGTATGGACTTCGCCAAAGGCCAGACTCCTCAATCAAGGAGATAGCCGCTCGATGGGCGGGCGGTGCGGCCCCGGGTATGCCGGAAGGCTCGTATCCGCCATCGGTGAGGGGGAGGATCAGAGCGAGCGAGGCCCCCTCGAAGGCGTTCGATACTAGGATGAGCGCGACTGGAAGGATTACGTGAAGCGGTCTCCCTCCAGAGATCTTCCAGTAGTGGCGCACGATGCCCCATGCCGTCGGCTGTACGGTGGGGTTACCAGGAATCATCTCAATCTCTGCGCGCTTGAGGAAGTTGCCGCGAACTGAGAACTTGTCGGCTTCGAGTATCGCATGGGGGCAGGACGTGAACGAAGGAAGGAATCAGCCGACGCAGGGTGGGGCTGTGATCACCTTTGGCACTGTGCCTGAGTTGCCCAAGGTGTTTTGCGTCGGCTTCAACAAGACCGGTACGACCATGCTTCACCGCCTGTTCTCCGAGCAGTTGGGCTATCGATCTGACCACAACCCCGAATGGACTGACTGGTCCATTGCCAGCGGGACGAGAGAACTCGATCGGCACGATGTGTTTTCGGACGGCGGATGTGCGTCGATTCGGGAGTTGGACCGTCTCTACCCGGACGCACGTTTCGTATTGAACACACGGTCTTTGAAGCGGTGGGTTTTGAGCAGACATAAGGCGGTCGAGCGTTCCCGGGCTGCCGTACGTTGGGCACTCACCAAGTATGTGCCGCTAGGGCTCTTCGCGAGCGGGGTGAACCGGTGGGTCTTAGAGAATGATGAGAACAGCATGCTCCGATGGATCGCGGTTCGTAACTCGTTTCACAGACACGTCATCCAGTACTTTTCCGAGAGACCGGACAAGTTATTGATCTTAGACATCGAGGATGACCTGGCTCTTCAGAATCTTTCCCGATTTTTGGGTGTCGATACGGTCCTGGAAGCGAAGACAGCGAATGCTGAAGGGCATGGGTCCACGACGAGGATTATCCTCGATGCGATCGGGGCGAAGATGTCCCGGGACCGAAGCGAGCGGGCCGTCGGAGCCTTGTTCGAGAAGTACGACCTCGCTCGTCATGCCGATGAACTGACCTGGTTCCAGTCCGACGTGCATCATGTGAACCGGAGTGCCTCAGGCCGAGTCCTGCAGCTTCTTCCTTACATGCGGCCGCTCGTTCAGGGCGTGTATGTTCGGCTCGTACGAACTCGGAGTAAGGCGCGAAGTTTCATGGCCAAATGGCTCGTGGACACGTTCATTCGGTTCTTCAGGAGTGAACGAGACCTCCATTACTTCACGACGGTTCGCAGATTAGGGAGCGCCTCGCAGTGACGTGTACGGTCGAACAGGTCGATGGTCGGCGCGGTGTGTCCCGGTTCATCGATTTCGCGTGGCGCGTCGAGCGAGGGGCCGCGTCTAAATGGGTGCCCCCCCTTCGCGTGATGATCCAGGGCGACCTCGATCGGAAAGGCAATCCGTTCTATCGGAATGCAGATCGCGCCCTGTTCATTGCCAAGAGAGATGGTCGTCCAGTCGCACGCGTGGCAGCGATCGACAATGGCCGCCACAACGACCACCATGGCGATCGCGTCGGCTTCTTCGGCTTTTTCGAAGGCCAAAACGACCAGGAGGCCACTCGTGCCGTCATGGCCGCCGCCGAGGCATGGTTGGCTGCACGTGGGAAGACGTCTGTCCGTGGGCCCGTGAACCCATCGATGCATCACGAACTTGGGATTCTGGTAGATGGATTCCGCAGCGAGCCTGCGATCATGACCCCGTGGAATCCTCCGTATTACGGCACCATGCTAGAGGCCGCCGGATACAAGAAGGCGCGGGACCTTTTCGCGTTCGATCTGCCGGCGGGAGATGATGCCATTTCAGATCGGGTTGGCAGAATCGCCGAACGTCACCGAAAGCGGACCGGAGTGACATTTCGGAGTTGGAAGCCGAGCGCGATCAAGGAGGAGGCCCGCAAGGTCCATGGGCTTTACTGCGAGGCTTGGGATGGGAGTTGGGGCTTCGTTCCACCAACGTGGGAAGAGTTCTGGCATATGGCGAAGGATCTCAAGTCCGTTTTGCACCCGGACTTCGCTTTCGTGGCAGAGGTGGAAGGAGATCCAGTCGGCTTTATCATGATCGCTCGGGATATCAATCGGGTGCTCCAGCGCATTCCCTCGGGTCGGCTTTGGCCTTGGAACATTGCCCTTCTCCTCCTCGGTCTTCCGCGGGTCGTGAGAGGGCGAATCGTGTTACTTGGGCTCAAGCGTGATCACCGGAACCGCGGCCTGTTTCCACTTCTCGCTGCTGAGATTGCCCGGCGGGCCAGCGCGATCGATGCCGACGGCGCAGAAGCCTCGTGGATTCTCGAAGAGAATGAGTCTCTACTGCGACCGCTCGAGTCGTTGGGGTTAGCCCCCACTAAGCGCTGGCGCATCTTCGAGAAAATGATCGATTGACTCGGCGCTCTCGAAACAGCGCTTGTGGCAGGTTTCCTGGGCTGTTTCGAAGTGGTGTGACCTTCACCCGACTCTCATGATTCCTCGCGTCGTACATCGGACGTGGAAGACCCACGACGTTCCGAAGCGATTCCTCGAGGCTCTTCGGAGTTGGCAAGAGATCCGTCCTGAGTGGGAATATCGGTTCTGGACGGACGACGATCTGGCTGATCTAGTTCACGAAAGGTCTCCAGAGCCATCACGAAGGGGTCGTGATATCCCGCAGCCAGGTATTGGTTGATCTGGCCGATTTGGAATCGTTGTCAACAACTCCATCATCCTCGTGCACGACTCCAATGAACACGTGGCCCAGGAAACCGCGGTGGATGAGGCATTGGCCATGGCGGGACAGACACCCTTTCAGCCCATCGTGCTCACGACGATGACGACCAGCGGAGGCCTGGTTCCCCTGGCCCTCACGGGCTCGGAGATGTGGAGTCCGCTGGCCCTGGCCATCATCGGCGGTCTGCTGACCTCCACAACTGCTGACCCTGGTCCTGGTACCCGCGCTCTACCGGATGGCGGCGGGGCTCATGGAGAGGGTCGGCAGCGAAGACGATGAGGTGGAGCTCTCACTGGCGTGAGGAGGAGCCCATCTGCTTGCACCTGCACTCGACGGATCCCTATATATAGCTACCTCGATATACCTGCCGATCCGTGCCCCCTGAAGAACAGCGGGTAGGTCTCCCATCCCTCATGCGGAATCGACTCCATGCGAAGGTCCGTCTTCTCGCGCGTGTTCACCGGCTTCTTCAGCTTTCTGAACCGGTTCATCGACTGGCACCGCCTGCCGCGACCGCTGGCCATTCTGAACCTCATGGCCCTCCGCACCGTTCTGCGCCACGAGAACCTGTACGATACAAGCACGCCGGGCACGGGCACTGCCGGGGGCGAATCCGCCGGAGTGGAGATCCCGGACTTCGCCGTCAGCTTCCGGACCGAGGATGGGAGCTTCAACGACCTCGAGCACCCCGAGATGGGGCGGACGGGTGAGCGCTTCGCGAGGAACTTCCCGCTCGCCCACTCTTTCCCCGAGACCGGCGAACGTCTCATGTCTCCGAACCCCCGGGACATCAGCAACGAATTGCTCGCCCGTCAGGAGTTCGTGCCCGCGGAGATCCTGAATATCCTGGCCGCCGCCTGGATTCAGTTCCAGACCCACGACTGGTTCAATCACGGGCGCTCCAAGGACGAGGAGCGGTTGGAGATCCCGCTGCGGCCCGGTGATCCCTGGCCCGAGCACCCCATGAAGGTGCTGCGCACCCCCCCGGATCCGACCCGCACCGCCGCCGACAAGGATCTGCCACCGACCTTCGTCAATACCGAGTCCCACTGGTGGGACGGCTCGTCGGTGTACGGCAGCGATGCCAAGGTGGCCGCCGGTCTGCGCACCTTCGAAGACGGAAGGATGAAGGTCCAGGACGGGCGACTCCCCCTGGACCCGGACACGGGGCTGCCTTCGACAGGCTTCAACGAGAACTGGTGGGTAGGGCTGGGCCTCCTCCACACGCTGTTCACGCTCGAGCACAACGCCATCTGCGACCGCATCCGGGGTGTGTATTCGAGCTGGAGTGACGAGCGCGTCTACCAGACCGCCAAGCTCATCAACTCGGCGCTGATGGCGAAGATCCACACGGTGGAGTGGACGACGGCGATTCTCCCCAACAAGGTCCTGCAGACGGGGATGAGCGCCAATTGGTGGGGCCTGGCGGGACAGCCCGTTCGGACCACATGGGGGCGCATCAGCAAGAGTGAGGCGATCAGCGGGATTCCCGGCTCGGAACGGCATCACCACGGCGCTCCGTTCGCCCTCACCGAGGAGTTCGTCACTGTCTACCGCCTCCATCCCCTCATCCCCGACGAGGTTAGGGTGCAGGCGGCCAGGGACGGCTCGGTCATCAAGGACGTGGACTTCAAGCAGCTGGCGCTGCGCAACGCCGTGAGCTTCTTCGACGAAGTGCCCATCGTAGACGCCATGTATACGATGGGTGTCGAGCACCCCGGGGCAATGGTCCTCCACAACTACCCCAACTTCCTGAGAAACCTCACGCTGCCCGATGGCGAGATCCTGGACATGGCCGCGGTGGACATCCTCAAGGACCGGGAGCGGGGCATCCCCCGGTACAACCAGTTCCGACGCCTCCTGCACATGCGGCCCTTCAAGACCTTCGAGCAGATCACGCCCAACCGGAGTTGGTCGGCCAAGCTCAAGGAGGTCTACGAGGGGGATATCGAGCGCATCGATCCTCTGGTGGGCATGCTGTCCGAGACGCCGCCCGCCGGCTTCGGCTTCAGTGACACGGCCTTCCGCATCTTCATCCTCATGGCGTCACGCCGAATCAAGAGCGACCGCTTCTTCACCGACGACTACAACCCACGTGTCTACACGCCCGAAGGCATGCGCTGGATCGCCGAGAACGATATGAGTGCCGTGCTGCTGAGACACTATCCCGAACTCGCGCCGGCACTCAGGGGCGTGACGAACGCCTTCGCCCCCTGGAACCGCCTGCCCATCGGACGGAAGGTCGCCCGGGCACCTGGTCATCGGGAAGTGCTCGCCGAGCGCCGGAGCACGGCCGGTCCGGTGGATAGCCAAGTGGCACCGTAAGGATGAACGGCAGCACCCCGCGGGCCAGTCGGGGGGACAGCCTTCGCTTCAACGCGTTCCAGATGGCGCCGCACCTGCTGCGTGGCGTATTCACCCCACGTCCGTGGTTGACGGCGCTGCTGGACAACCGGCACCCGGACCCCCTGGGCGTAAAGCTGGTCGGCACGCTGCGGCGGAGCTACGCGAGCGACTACCTGTGGCTCAGCGTCGCCGGCAAACCCACGCTGCTGGTCCTGGACCCGAAAGGCATACGCCACGTGCTCGATGCGTCCCCCGACGTCTACGGGCCGCCGGATCTGAAAGTCCGCGGCATGTCCCACTTCCAGCCGGGAGCCGTCACGATCTCGACGGGCGACGATTGGAAGCGGCGCAGGGCTTTCAACGATGATGTGCTTGCCGTCGGGGAGCGTGTCCACCCCCGCGCCGCTGAGTTCCTGGCGGTCGTGGAGCGCCACGTCACTTCCTTGGCCAAGACGGGCACCATGAGGCTGAGGTGGACCGACATCCACGGTGCATTCCGCCGAATCACGGCGGGCGTGGTCTTCGGCCTCGATGTCGATGCCGAGTCGGTGCTGGCGCGTCTGGACGGGCTCATGAAGAACGCCAACCGTCTCGCGGGCCAACCCGACACGAAGGGGTTGCACGCGTTCCAGCACGAGATCCTCGACCGGATGTGCGACCCGGCAGCCGGAGGGCTGGCCGTGGCCGCCTGTCCCTATGTAGAGCCCGACGACCCTCTCCCCGTGGCCGGGCAGATCCCCCACTGGCTCTTTGCCATGAAGGACACCCTGGCCACGAACTGCGCCCATGCGCTCGCCCTCGTCGCCGTCCATGGGGACGTGCAGGAGCGGGCCCGGGCCGAAGTGGCCTCCGCCGACCTGAGTGATACCGCATCGGTGGACGGGATGGCCTTTGTGGAAGGGTGCCTGCGGGACAGCCAGCGACTCTGGCCCACCACGCCAATCATCGTGCGCAGAGCCGTTCAGGACGACGAAGTGGAGGGTCACCCGGTGCCGGCGGGCTCACAGGTGCTCATCCACAACGGCTTCAATCACCGCAATCCCGACTTCATGGCCGACCCCGACGCGTTCTATCCCGAGGCGTGGAAGCAAGGCGGCTGGGACTACCGCTTCAACGCCCTGAGCAATGGTCCCCAGGCGTGTGCCGGCAGCGGCATCGTGCACTTCCTGGGCCGCGCGGTGCTCGGCAGACTGCTCCAACACCATCGTTGGACGCTGAGCCACCCCACGCTCGACCCTGGGCAGCCGATTCCCCACGCCTTCGACCACCAGGCGATGCTGCTGACGGGAGAGTCCGCCTAGCTGGCCTCTCCCTTGTCCACCGGAAGGGACTGGATCCGCTCTCCAAACGGAGCCATGGCGCTGCTGAGATTCTGAGCCTCGCTCCCTCCCAAGGAGAGGAGTCGGACCCGAGAGCGGGCGCGCACCGTGGCGGTGCGCCGCTTGTCGTTGAAGACCGCCACCTCGCCGAAGTGCTGACCGGGCCCCAGCGTCGCCAGATGCTCCTCTCCGCCGTCCACCGCTTTCCGCACGACGTCGACCTCTCCTTCGGAGATGACGTACATCTGCTGGCCGACGTCGCCTTCCCGCACGATGTCCTGGCCGGGCTCGTACATCTCCTTGCGCACGCCGAAGGGCTCGTTCATGCGGATGTTGGCGATGTCCCTCCCGGAGAACGCAGTGAGGATCCAGTCCAGTAGGATCCGCAGCTTCCTGTCCCAGGAGGGAATGAAGTACATGAACGTGGCCCGCCAGGCCACCCATCCCGGAATGCCCCACATGGGGATCCCCTTCAGGTGCGCTACAGCGCGGCGGTGCCCGATGGAGCAGCCTTCACCGACGCCGGAGAAGCGGAAGGGCTTGAGAGGTTTGCCGCTCAGAGCCCGCAGCATGTTCTGGCCCACATGCTTGCCGCCGAACATGGCGTAGGTGGCGATGGTCGGGCACACGCCACCATCGGGATGGGGCATCGCCGCACAGTCTCCGGCAGCCCACAGGGAGTCGCTTCCGAGCACACGCCCATGGACGTCCAACAGTAGCCGCCCCCGCTTGTCCTGCTCGTGGGGGAGGCTGTCGAGAAGGGGTGAGAACGCCGAACCGGCGCAACTGAGCACGCTGCGGGTGGGAATGCGGTCCTCGCCGTTGAGCACCGCCTCTTCGGAGGTCGCGGCCGTGAGGCGGGTGTTCAGGCGGAACTCGACGCCGTTCTTGGCCAGGTAGTCGCGGGCGTACTTGACCAGACGAGGCTGGCTGTCACCAAGCTCCGGCAGGATCTCCTCGCCACTGTGCACGACGATAACGCGGAAGTCCTTCCGGTCGAGACGGGGGAACTCGTTCTTCACCAGCACCTGGAAGTAGTTGGCCAATTCCGAGGCGACCTCGATGCCGCCGAAATTCCCTCCCACGACCACAAAGGTGAGCAGGCGGCGGCGCTCCTCCGGGTCGGATTCCAGCTCCGCCATCTCCAACAAGCTCAGCACGTGGCTGCGAGCCTTCACGCAGTCCCAGTACGTCTTGACCCGCAGCGAGTGCTCCGCCATTCCGGGAAAGCGCGACAGATCGTCCAGCCCTCCCAGAGCCAGGATCGCATGGTCGTACTCCAGCACGTATTCGCGACCATCGATGGCCCGGCTGGTCACGATCTTTTTCGCGACCGTATCGATGGACTCAATCTCGGCGTTGTGGAAGTGTGCGGGCTTGAAGACCCACCGCGCGGGCGTGACGAGCTGCTGGGGTTGGATTCGCCCGACGAGCATTTCGGGGATGAATCCGTGGAAGGTGTGGTAGTTCTCGCGGCTCACGACGGTGAGCTCGACTTCGCCCCGTTTGATCGCCTTGCGCAGGCTTTTCACGACGTAGACTGCTACCCATCCACCACCGAGGCAGACGATACGCGTTGGTTTTGCCATCAGGGCTTCCAAGATTTAAGATATCAGCCACAATACTTGCTGTGGCTCCTGTAGCGCCAGCCAGCCCCCTGGGCGCCATGCACTCCAAAGGTGAGTGGGTCTACGACATTCTGTTCTCGTTGAGGGAGAGTCCGGCACCGGAAAGGAATGGTTCGCGAGGGCGATTGATCCTGGTAGCCCTCGCTCGGCTGAGCCGTTCGTTGCCGTGAACTGCGGAGCGCTTCCCGAAGGTCTGGCCGAGGGGATTCTCTTCGGCCACGAAAAGGGCGCTTTCACTGGCCACGAACTGGCTTGACCGATACGAAGAGTGGACCCCCTACAACAAAGGCAAAGGCTTGGAATCCACCGACGATTCCTGACTGCCGGCTCCGGGGAGCTTCGGTCAGGCTCGACATCGGAGACCCCCGTCCGGCCCGCTCAGCACACAGGTGGCTTGCGTCCAGAGTCCGCGACACGCGGGACCGCCGCGTATTCGGGGCCTCATCCGACTGACTCTTAATCAGTAGGTTCGGGGTTCGAGTCCTTGGCGGGGCGCTATCAGGCAGCAAGGCCCCTCAGCGCTCAGCGCGTTGAGGGGCCTCGTCAGTTGGCTCGGGGACGTCCGCCAGATTTGCCTCAGCCGGCTGGCTCGGCCCCAATCGCCGCCAGCCCGACCCGAACTACCTGCGCGTCCTCGGATCCCCGCGCTCCGCTCGCGGCCATCGCTCCGACGATTTCTCCGTTCATAATGATCGGGATCCCGCCTTCGTAGTGGATCGCACCTGGAATCGAGTCCTGAGTGCCCGCGGCCAGACCCTGCCCGTACGCGCCCGACGTCCCGCCCGTTTCGAGCACGGCGACCACCTTCATCCGAACGATGTCCGTGGTTCGGGGGTTCGCCTCGTCCATGCGGCGAAGGTACATCGGGACGCCCTCGGCGTCGGCCACATAGATCGTGAGATTCCAGCCGTTTTCTCGGGCTTCGGCCTCGGCAGCGTCGACGGCTTGCTGGGCCTGCGCCATGGTCAGCTGCGCCTCTGCGGGGCGGGTTCCGAGAACGGCGATCAAGGACGCGGCGAGCGCCAGCGTGCGGTGAATCGTAAGCAACTTCATGACGAGTGACCCTCTTGGATGTTCCGAATCGTGTAAGGGGCCACGTTCGCGGACTCGAGCGTGGTGGGCAACGGCCGACCACCTTGCCAGTCGCTTGTCCCCATCCGCTTCGATATACTTGGCGGCCCGTTGAACGCCGCCTCGGACGAGATCATGAGCACGCTTCGCGCGACGCTTCGCACTTCGCTTTTGGCCCTGATTGCTGCCATCCCCGTTGCTTGTGCCACGGGTGGGGCGCCTGGGTCCACATCCAGCGTCCAGCGCCCTGCCACCGACACTGAGCTGGAGCGCCTGGAAGCCCTCTATAACGCCCGAGCCGACAGTGCGCTCCTCGACGTGAACGACGCGGACGTCCGCTTCATGTCGGGGATGATCCACCACCACGCTCAGGCTCTTGTGATGTCGGGCATGGCCCCCACGCATGGCGCGAGCGATGCGATCCGAACGCTCACGGCGCGGATCATCAATGCCCAAAAGGACGAGATATGGGTGATGCAGCGCTGGCTGCGTGAACGCGGCCTGCCGGTGCCAGAGGTGGGAGAGTCCGGCCACGTGATGCCGATGGACGGCCCCATGATGCATATGACGGGCATGTTGTCCCAAGGGCAGCTGGACGAACTCACCGCCTCACGCGGTCGCGAGTATGACACGCTCTTCCTTCGGTACATGATTCAGCACCACAACGGCGCGGTAACGATGGTGGGTGATCTCTTCGAAGCTGACGGCGCTGCACAAGACGATTTCGTATTTAAACTCGCGTCCGACATCCAAGCCGATCAGACGAGCGAAGTGGCTCGAATGCAGCGGATGCTCGACGCGCTCTCCAACGTTCCCTTGTGAGCCAAAGGCTCGCGACTCCTTCCAGGACGATTCCATGAATCTGAGTAACATCGAAAACCGGGGAGACTCCCGGCCCCGGCCCTCCCTTCCACGGCTCGGCGTGCTGCTGCCGGGTCTGATGCTCGTCGCGGGGTGCGGCGGCGCTTCAGCCCCGTCCGCGATGCTCTCGAGCGCGGCTCCATCCATGGCGGCGCAGCCGCTCACCGTGAATTCGCCGAGCCCTGATCCGCGTGTCGGCTTGGAACCGGGTCTGTTTGATGCCGAAGAGGCCGTGTGGAATATGCGCGTCGTGTCGCGAACGCCTCCTCCTGATCCGTTCGTGGGGAAGACGAACTCGGACCTCGCCTTCTCCGGCAATTATGCGATCCAGGGGAACTACGACGGCGTCCAGATCTGGGACATCGCGAACCCCGGTGAGCCGGAAACGGTGATCACCTTCGTGTGCCCTGCGTCCCAGAGTGACGTCTCGGTGTATGGCGACCTGCTCTTCATCTCCGGCGAAGGTATGACGGGCCGGCTCGACTGCGCTGGCGGGGGTGTCCAGGAAGCAGTCAGTCATCACCGCCTGCGTGGCATTCGCATTTTCGACATCACCGACATCCGGAACCCCGAGTACGTCGCCAACGTCCAGACGTGCCGTGGCTCGCACACACACACGGTGCTCGAAGATCCGAACGACGACGAGAACGTGTACATCTACGTATCGGGATCCGCTCCGGTGCGTCCGGCGGAGGAGCTGGAAGGCTGCTCGAGCCTGATGCCGGAAGAGGATCCGAACTCGGCCCTCTTCCGCATCGAGGTGATTCAGGTGCCTCTAGCGAACCCGGAGAATGCGGCGATCGTGAGTTCTCCTCGCATTTTCGACGATTTGGTCGCGCCTGAGTCCCACGGCCTCGCGCCGGATGATCTCAAGGCGATCGAGGATGCTCGTGCCGCGGGAAAGTTCATCGCCCAGATCGGGAGTCAGTCGATCGTTCTTCCTGATGGGTTCGCCAACATGCAGATCGACAGCATCATGCGCGCACGTGGGGGCACCACGCCGAACGCCGCAGACAGCGCTTCATTCCGTGAATACCTGCCCCGGATGTTCGAGGCAATGACTGGCGGAAGCGAACTGGCCGAGCGTGGCCCGACGCAGTGCCACGACATCACCGTCTTCCCCGCGATCGGGATGGCCGGTGGTGCGTGCGAAGGGTACGGGCTTCTCCTCGATATTTCGGACCCAACGAACCCGACGCGCCTAGCAGCGGTGGCGGATTCGAACTTCTCGTACTGGCATTCGGCGACGTTCAACAATGACGGAACGCAGGTCGTGTTCACGGACGAGTGGGGTGGTGGTGGTGGTCCGAAGTGCAGGGCGACGGATCCCAAGGAGTGGGGTGCGAACGCCATCTTTACCATCGATGGCAGCGATCTGAACTTCACGTCCTACTATAAGATGCCGGCGCCGCAGACATCGTTCGAGAACTGCGTGGCGCACAACGGATCACTCATTCCGATCCCCGGTCGCGACATCATGGTTCAGTCTTGGTATCAGGGCGGCATCTCGATCTTCGATTGGACTGATCCGAGCAATCCGGTGGAGATTGCGTTTCACGATCGGGGGCCGTCCGACGCGAACACGATGGGAGCCGGCGGCAGCTGGTCCATCTACTGGTACAACGGTCTGCTCGTGAGCTCCGAGATTGCCCGTGGGCTCGACATCTTCGAGTTGGTCGCAAGCGAAGCGATTTCGCAGAATGAGATCGATGCGGCCAACTCGGTCGTGCTCGACGAACTCAATTCGCAGGGACAGCCGATCCTCGAGTGGCCGTTCACCTTCGCGCTGGCCCGTGCCTACGTAGACCAGCTCGAGCGGTCACGGGCGGTGAGCCAGGGTTGGGTGACCGATGTCCGCAATGCGCTGAGCGGTGCTGAAGGAGCCTCGGACTCCGTGCAGGCGGACGCGCTGCGGGGGCTCGCATCCCAGATCGAGGACGCCGCCGGTCAGTCTCGGGACGCGGACAAGATGCGGATGTTGGCTGACGCGGTCCGAGGGCTTGCCGGAGCGTAGTCACCTAGCGGGGCATACAAGCCGGGAGTCCGCAGAAGCGGGCTCCCGGCTTTTTGTTCCTTGAACTACGCCCGCGGAGACTAGATCCGAAGGCAAGCCGAGTCCCTAAAAGGGCCCATCCCGTCAGGGCGCCCCGTCCCCGTCCCCGTCCTCGCCCTCGTCGGCACGAGCGTGGTGACCATGATCGGCTGTCGGACCCCCGTCGCCGCCGCTGACAGCTAATACTCTGGAATTTGCCGGCTTCTCCGCCATCGAATAATCAGCGAGCCGCGGTCGTTGCCGGGCAGTCGACGATCAGGATGAAAGCCCCGCGATCCGGGTCGATGCCCTGACCGAATGGTTGAACATCGGTCCCGAGCAGGGGACTCAGCATCTGGCCAGACGCTATCCACGGTGTGTGCGGGAGTTCGAGGTGCTGCAGGGTGGCGGAGCCAACGGGCGGATCGGTGATGAGGGAGACGATCCTCATGGGGCCAACACCGACCCGCTACCCCCCGTCCAGCGAAAGGACCGTGTGGATGCGCTCCGCAATGGCGCGGTTCCCCGTCTCCGTGACGTGGAAGTCGTCTATGAGTACCGGCCCGATGCCGTCAAAGCCGTCGGTCATGTCGTAGATCCAGTCGTGGTCCACCTTCCCCCGGCACCTCCAGCGGCGGAGTTCATTGCAAAGGACCAGCGCGCCAACAATCGCGCCCTACTCGGATTCTTGACACCCCGCTGGAAGCGGGCGAGGCTGGCAGCCTCGTTCATACACTGAGGCCCACGCCTCAACTCGTTGGAGTCGTCACAGTGAAGCTCATTCGTTTCTTCTCGCTCGTTGCCGTCGCTGCGCTCACTCTCACGCCGGCTCACGTCGAGTCGCAGGAGATCGCCAACGCGTATCGGGATGCTGCGAATCGCCTGATCGATGCCGCGACCGCCAATGATGACGCCTATACGCGGCTGGGTGAGGTGGTCGACCTCTTTGGCGCCCGTGTGGCGGGTTCAGTCGCGCTCGAGAATGCACATGACTGGATCTTGGAGCAGATGGAGGCTGACGGGCTCGACAACGTCCAAGCCGATCACCTTCTCATCCCACACTGGGTGCGTGGGAAAGAGTCTCTGCACATGATCCTGCCGCGGCCGCGTGAGCTTCCTATGCTGGGGCTGGGTGGGAGCATCGGAACACCCCCGGGCGGTATCCGGGCCGAGGTCATGGTCGTGAGCGACTTTGCTGAGCTCACCGTTCGGGCCGATGAAGCCCACGGCAAGATCGTGCTCTTCGACGTACCGTTCACCAGCTACGGTGCGACGGTCGCGTACCGAAGCCAGGGCGCCATCGCAGCGGGACGCGTCGGAGCCGCGGCCAGCATCATTCGGTCCGTGACGCCCTATTCGCAGCAGACTCCGCACACCGGAAACTCGAACTACGCAGACGACGTAACCAAGATTCCACACGCTGCCATTACGGTGGAAGATGCCGAGATGATCCATCGCATGGTCGATCGGGGAGAGCGCGTGGAACTGCACCTCAGCATGGAGGCGCAGACGCTCCCGGACGCTCCGTCCCGGAATGTCATGGCGGAGATCACCGGCTCTGAATTCCCCAACGAGGTGGTCGTCCTCGGCGGACACACCGATTCATGGGACGTAGGTCAGGGCGCCATGGACGACATGGGCGGCGTGGTCGCTGCTTGGGAAGCCGTTCGACTCATGAAGGAGCTCGGCCTACGTCCGCGTCGTACGGTGCGCGTCGTGGGGTGGACGAGTGAAGAGAATGGTGGACCCGGCGGCCCGGAGTATGCGCGTCAGCACGCGGACGAAGATCACGTGCTGGCCATGGAGTCCGACGGTGGTGTCTTCAAGCCCTCCGGATTCGGCTTCACGGGCTCGGACGAAGCGTTCGCCATGATGACCGAGATCGGCACGCTGCTGGACCGGATCGGGTCGGGGACGATCACCCGTGGTGGAGGTGGCGCGGATATCGGCCCGCTCATGCAGACGGGCGTACCGGGCATGGGGCTCAATGTCGACGGCACCAAGTACTTCTGGTATCACCACACCGACGCGGACACGCTCGACAAGCTTTCGCCGGACGAGGTCGCGCTGTGTGTCGCGACCATGGCCGTGATCGCCTACGTCGTGGCGGACATGCCGACGCGGCTGCCTAGGTAGCCGCGTCCGGGGCGGCGGACTTCGTTTTCGCACCCGCGCTGACTACTCCAGGTAGGTGTAGCCCTGGAGCGAGTCGTCCAGGAAACGCCGGAGGGCTTTGCCCTCGTCGATCGTGATGCGGTTGGCTTCGATGGACGCTTCAATATCGCTGCGGATGCGGCGCCGGATGTCCTCCGTGTCATACTGCACATGCGCGAGGACGTCACGTATCGTCTCGCCTTCCACGACATGATCGATGCGCCAACGACCGTTATCAGCCAGTTCCACATGGACGGCGTGTGTGTCCCCTAGGAGGTTGTGGAGGTCGCCGAGGGCCTCCTGGTAGGCTCCCGTTAGGAAGACCCCGACGTAATAAGGGTCGGTGCTATCTCCGGCTTGCCCATGGCTGTGCAACTCGAGTGTGCTCTTGTGACTGTCACCCCCCGCGAAGCGTTCAATACGCCCGTCCGAGTCGCACGTGATGTCAGCGAGGACCCCGCGGCGGGCAGGTTCTTCGCTCAGGCGGTGGATGGGCATGATGGGGAAGAGCTGATCAATGCCCCATGAGTCCAGCAGCGATTGGAAGACGCTGAGATTCAAGAAGTAGATATCCGCCAGACGATCCGGGAGGTTCTCGAGCTCTTCTGGAAGATCATCTCCGCGCCGATCGAGCATGGTACGTCCGATCGACCAATAGAGCTCTTCGCATGCCGCCCGCGCGTAGATGCTCATATAGCCGAGGTTGAACAGGTTGGTCGCCTCGGCGAGCGCGTGCTCAGCATCGGCGTAGACCTCGAACAGGTCGCCGCTGTCGCGCGTTAGGTAAGCGTCGTAGGCGTCCAGAAGCGGTTGTGTCGGCGACTCTTCATCGAGGGCGCGTTGAACCAGGGCCATATCTGGTTCCGCCGGAAACGTCCGGGTACCGAGTACTTCACACACGAGGACGCTGGAGTGCGCGACGAGGGCTCGGCCCGATTCACTCATGATCTGGGGGTGCGCGACGCCTGCCTCGTCGCAGATCGACTTGATTCGATGAACTACGTCTGCGGCGTACTGATCGAGGGAGTAGTTGATCGAAGATTCGGTAGCGGATGACGACCCGTCATAATCGATTCCCAGCCCCCCACCGATGTCGAGTGTGTCGAGGGGTGCCCCACGCCGGACGAGTTCCACGTAGAGGTGAGCCAATTCGGCCACCATATATTTCACCGCCCGGATGTCGAAGACCTGCGAGCCCATGTGGCAGTGGAGCATCTTGAGACCGTCGAGCATTTCCTCACGCTCGAGGTACTCTACCGCGTGCAGAATCTCTCCCACGGTCAGGCCGAATTTGCTGCGAAAGCCGGAGGACCCGGCCCATCGGCCGAGCCCCGGCGCTGCGAGTTTCGCCCGAATGCCGAAATGGGGCGTCACGTCATGAAGTCGTGCGGAGGCTGTGATGAGCCGCACTTCATGCGCCTGCTCTGCGACCGGGATGATATTTCGGCCCATTTTGGCGGCGATGATCACCGTCTCGACGTATTCTTTGTCTTTGAAGCCGTTGCAGACGAGGGGCATTCCGTTCATGCCCTCGGTCAGAGCGAGGCCCGCAAGGAGTTCGGGCTTGGAACCGACTTCAAGGCCGAACCCGAGGCGTCCACCAAGATCGCGTATGGCTTCGCAGACGTGCCGTTCTTGGTTGACCTTGATGGGGTAGAGGCCTGAATACGGTCCGTCATACTCCAACTCCTCGATCGCTCCATCGAATGCGGTCCGGAGTGCCGACATTCGGTGCTCGAGGATGCCTGGGAAGCGAAGTACGATCGGGGCGTTCAGGTCACGTGCAGCGAGGCCAGTGACCACGGCGTGGAGGTCGATGCCCTTGGTCGGGTCCCCGTTCGGGTGAACGGCCACAGTGCCTTCTGGGGTAACGCCGAAATACCCACCGCCCCAATCCCGGACGCCGTACAAATCAGCGGCCTTCTCGACGGTCCATTCGTCGGACGTCGCGTCGTGACCACGCTCTGGGCCGTTCTGGCTAGAAGAGTTCGGGGTTTCCACAGTCCATCCGGAGTAGGGCCCAGAAGAGTCACACGAGTGGCGTGCCGCCACGGATGGAACAGGAGAATATCGTCGACTGGCCACCCCGGCGTAAGACCGAAGCACGGTGGCGTCGTCGACCCACTCCAGCCATCGTACAGCGTCGTGACCCACCTGAATGCCATGAGGTCCCCATGTCGAAGACCAGCGACGCGCTCGTCGAGTGAATGGTCGGAGCGAGGTTCCTGAACGTCGACACCTGCGAAGAAGTCGAGGCGGATCAGGTCGCGAAGGCCCAGGCCCCGGGCCTTTTATGGCTCTTCGCGATCCTCACGATTCTGGTGGCCCTGGGGGTCTCTGGGTTCCTAGAGACGATCTTCGAGTTAGAACCTCAGGAGCCGTGACGTGATCGGGCAGGGTAGCCCCACCAAGACCATGCGTGTAGCGCAGTATCGTGACGGTGCGATGCGGCGGCGAAAGGACACGCTCGCCGTGGAGGAACCACTCGAGATTCGCGTCGCGTGGAAGGACGGTGGGAAGAAGAGGGTCGAGGCGATCGCGGTGACCATGCGCACGCCTGGGCACGACTTCGACCTCGTAGCCGGTTTCCTTCACGGAGAGGGCATCGTCTCACAGGCAGGTGATCTCACCGAACTCACGTATTGCCGCGGTGACGAGCAGCAGCAGTACAACATCGTCGAAGCGCGCCTGACTCCAGGGGTCGAGTTCGACCTCGAGCGATTGCGCCGAAACGTATTCACCTCTTCCAGCTGTGGCGTGTGTGGAAAGGCCTCGCTCGAAGCCGTCGAAGCGGTTGGTTGTGCGCTTCTGACCGACTCGTTCCGTATCTCCGGGGAGTTGATTCCCCAGTTGCCGGACTTCCTAATGGAAGGGCAGGGCGTCTTCGCCCGCACGGGTGGCTTACATGCAGCAGGGCTCTTTGACACCAACGGCAAGGCGGGAGCGCTCCGAGAAGATGTCGGACGGCACAATGCGGTGGACAAGGTCCTCGGTCATACGGTCCTACAGAAAGGCATGCCGGTGTCGGACCGCGTCCTCGTCGTGAGCGGCCGGAGTTCCTTTGAGATCGTCCAGAAAGCGGTGATGGCGCGGGTCCCGATGATTGTGGCCGTTGGAGCGCCATCGAGCTTGGCCGTCGATCTCGCGACACGATTCGGGCAAACCCTGATCGGGTTTGCCCGCGGAGGTGGCTTCAACGTCTACACGGGATCGGAGCGCGTCCTCTGACATCGTCGGGACGTATGGTGCTCGGAGCCGTGTTGGCTGGCGGACGCAGTCGTCGGTTCGGTCGGGACAAGTCTGTTGAACCGTTGGGCGGCGTGACGATGCTCGATCGGGCCGTGCGCACACTTTCAGATGCGCTCGATATCGTCGTGGTAGTGACGAGTCCGTCGGAGACGGCCGATGTGTCCGTCCCCGTTGTTCATGATCTTCGTGCCGAGCGTGGGCCTCTGGGAGGCCTTGAGGCAGCGCTTGTGGAAGCCCATCGCCTCCAACTCGCAGGCGTGTTTCTAATGGGGTGTGATTTGCCTTTGGTCACCGGGGAAGTAGTTCGCGAAGTCGTCGAGGCTTGGGATGGCCGTGCAGCTGCTGTCGCGCCGAGCAGAGCAGGGGGCATTGAGCCGTTGTGCGCCATCTACGGATCCCAGGTGCTGTCCCAGGTAAGGGATCACCTCGATACCGAAAAGCTCTCGCTCCACGATCTGTTCCGCAGCATCGAGGGCGTTGTCCTCGAGGGGCTTCTCTTGAGCGGCAAAGAGGGAGTATTCCTCAACGTGAATACTCCTGAGGATCTCGCTCGGGCCGAATCACGCATTCTTGATCAGGAGGGGTGATATGCCTCCCGCCGTGTATTGCATCGTTGGCAAGAAGAAGTCGGGGAAGACGACCACTACCGTCGGCCTCATCCGGGAGTTGGTGTCCCGAGGCCACCTCGTGGGGTCAGCGAAGCACGGTCATCACTTCGAGCTGGATCACGAGGGGAAGGACTCCTACCGGCACCGTCATGAAGGGGGTGCGGTGGCGACGGTCCTGTCAGGCCCAGAGGGAGTCGCGGTGACGGGGAAGTGGCCTTCAGGTGAACAGCCACTGGCCGAGCTCGTGTCCCAGCACTTAAGCCACGTGCATATCGTCGTTGCCGAGGGATACAAGAGCTCGAAGTACGCTCGATTCGAAGTGTTTCGCAGTACCGTCCATGCGGCTGCGCTCTACGGGACCGACGACACCGAGCAAGGCGAATATCTTGCGATGCTAACAGACGTGCCGGACTTTACAATTGCGGTTCCGGTCATTGATGTCGATGACCCCCAGCGTTTCGTCCTGATGGCGGACCTGGTGGAAGCCCATCTCGGAGGCCAAGACACTTGAGCGAAGGCGCATCGAACCGCTTGGTGTCCCTGGACGCGTTTCGAGGCCTGACCATCGCCGGGATGATTCTGGTAAATAACCCGGGTAGTTGGTCTTACATATACGGGCCGCTGGGGCACGCGCAGTGGCACGGTTGGACGCCCACCGACCTGATCTTCCCGTTCTTTTTGTTCATTGTCGGTGTAGCGATCCCGTTCTCGTTCAAGCGGCGCCTTGCCGAGGGCGCGGATCGGGCGCAGCTCTTCAAGCATGTGGTGCGGCGTGCGCTGGCCTTGATCGGCATCGGAATCGCGATGCGGGCGATTCCCGACTTGGACTTCGCTGAGATGCGCTATTTCGGCGTACTCCAGCGCATCGGCCTCGTGTACATCTTCGCGGCCGGCTTCTACCTGTGGCTGTCCGCCCGGGCTCGTTGGGTCATAACAGGGGTGCTCCTCCTCGGCTACTGGGCGCTCATGACGCTGGTGAGTGTGCCTGGGTACGGCGCGGGTGACCTGTCCCCGGACGGCAATCTCGCAGCGTACATCGATCGACTCGTGATGGGTGGCCACTTGTGGCAGGGTACGTGGGATCCCGAGGGTCTGCTCTCCACGCTTCCCGCGATCGCGACCTCCCTTTTGGGGATCTTCACAGGCGAGTGGCTGCGGCGGGGCGGATCTAAGGAGGAGATCACGAAGGGCCTGTTCGTGGCGGGCGGGATCCTCGTTCCTCTGGGTTGGGCTTGGGGGCTCGTTTTCCCGATCAATAAGAACCTGTGGACGAGTTCTTACGTGCTGTTCAGCGCGGGAATTGCCCTGATCCTCTTGGCCGCGATGTACTGGGTGATCGACGTGAAGAAGTGGCGAGGTGGCTGGCATACCCCGTTGGTCGTCTATGGCGTGAACGCCATTGCGGCTTTCGTGGCTTCCGGCATGCTGGCGAAGGCGATGGGCCGCGTTCGCATCGGGGGTGAAGACGGTGTCTCAATGCACGGTTGGATCTACCAGAACATGTTCCAGTCTTGGGCGGGAGACTACAATGGGTCCGTCGCGTACGCTGTGTCGTACATGATGTTCTGGCTCGGCGTCATGTGGCTGCTGCACACGCGCAGGATCTACATCAAGATCTAGGGGTTACGTGTCCCGTTGGACTGGCCCCTGCTGCCTGACTGCACCCGCTTGCCGGCTTCGTAGGATCCCCTGCATGTTGGTGCGTCCTACTCATCCAGATCGTGTATCCATGAGCCTTGCTGCGAAACCGCTTTCTGTTCTAGCACTCCTCGGATTAGCTGCCTGTGCGTCTGCCCCAATGGCCACGTCGGGCGGAGGTGCGGTTGAAGCCGCGACTGCTGACCCGACGAGCCAAACCGTGCCAGCGCCAGCCGCACCTGCGCCGCCGCCGGCTGCATCGGGAGACCTCGGGTTCTCTGCTGAACAAGCCGACCGTGGACGAGACGTCTATCGTTCGTCGTGTACGGCGTGCCATTACTCCAGCGAGTTCAGCGACCGCTCGTTCAAGTTCAAGTGGCGCCGCCGGACGGCGGGGGACCTGTTTGGTCATATCTCCACCTCGATGCCCGAGGATTCCCCGGGCAGTTTGGCGTTGACCCAATATGCCGATCTGGTCGCTTACATACTGCGCATGAACGGCTTCGAGACTGGAACGGGTGAACTGCCAGCGGACGAAGCTGTACTCGATGGCATCAGCCTCGCTCCCTTCGGGAACTGAGGAGGAACAGTGGCGATTGATCGACGAGATTTTCTGAAGGTCGCGACTGCGGGTGCAGGACTCGCCATCGCGGGGACACCCGCGGCGGCGGAAACGCCGTCCTCCAAACGGACTCCTCTCGTTCGTTCCGGACAGGTCCCGGACGTCGTGGTGGTCGGAGCCGGTAACTTCGGCATGTGGACCGCGCTCAACCTCCAGCGGATGGGTGCGAAGGTCACGCTCATCGATCAGTACGGCCCTGGGAACTCTCGTTCAGCCTCGGGCGGGGAAACACGAGGTGTGCGCACGAGCTACGGTGATCGCCCGCATGGACTCCAATGGGGTCAGTGGGCTGCCCGCGCCACCGACAAGTGGAAAGAGTGGGACGCGGAGCACTTCCAGGACGGAATGCTGCCGCAACTCTTCTACCAGACGGGCGACATCATCATGCGCGACGAGATGACTCCCTTCATGGAGGAGACGGTCGCCAACTGGGACACGATGGGGCGTGCGTATGAAATCCTGACCGCCGATGAGATTCGTTACAGATGGCCCGTCATCCACACCCCTGACGTCACCGTCGGCATCTACGAAACGGATGCGGGCGTAGTGCGGGCCCGCCGGGCCATGGAGTCCGTTTCGCAGGTCTTCCGGCAAGAGGGTGGAGAGATCAAGATCGGGCGTGTGTCGATGGGGCGAACCGAGGGCCGCAAAGTCGTCGACGTGCAGCTCGAGGGCGGTGATCGGATTTCGGGGGGACTCTTTGTGTTCGCCCTCGGCCCGTGGTTCCCGAAGTTCTTCCCGGCGCTGATGGCCAAGAGACTCAGTATTCGCACCTTGGGTCATGTCTACTACTTCTCGACGCCCCCAGGCGACGAGTCGTTCCGGCATCCGAATTGCCCGAGTTACAACGTGCCCGGGGTCACAGGGTGGCCTGCTCTGCCTCACGATTCCCGCGGATTCCGAATCCGCACCGGAGGACATCAGGGGACCGATCCGGACACCAGTGTTCGGTGGGTGGACGCGGAGTCTCATGAGCGTCCCCGCCAAGTTCTTGCGAAGTACTTCCCGGCGTTGGCAGAGCGCGGAATCAACGAAACGCGTGCCTGTCACTATACGGGCACCGTGAGCCGCAACTTCATCATCGACGAGCATCCAGATTACGACAACGGATGGTTAGCCGGTGGTGGCTCGGCCGAATCGTTCAAGCAGGGGCCAGTGTTGGGCGAGTTCGTCGCCGGGCGTGTGATGGGCACAGAGACGGACCAAGAGCTCAACGACAGCTTCCGTTTACTCGAAGACGAGTTCGAAGAAGGCGGCCGCCGCCGGGAAGAAGAGGACCTCTGAGCCGGTAGCACCAGTATTGTGACCATCTCTCTTACTTCGCCCAGATGACCCCGCCGATCGGGGTTATGAGCCCGGCTGTTCCGGTCGGGCGGAAGACTCGAGCTCCGCTCGCCCTCGCTCTGGTGGCAGTTGCTCTCATGGCGATGGCGGTGGTGCCCATCTACCTCGGCCAGAAGGCCGCTGTGGTGCAAGATGAGATCACCCAGACACTCCTTCCGTCCATCGAGTCAGCTGCCCGGTTGTCCCTGCTACAAGCACGTCAGATGGCAAGGTTTCAGTCTTTTTTACTCACTGGCGAGGGCAGCTATCGACTGGCGTACGGTGCCGCGATTCCGGACGAGGATAGTCTCTATACCACGCTGAGTGAGCGTGTCCGCGTGATGGATTTCGATGTCCGTGAGCGGTTGGCTCAGCTGTCGGGTGAGTCGACGCGGTGGCACTTCGACAATCAAGCAGCGTTCGATCAGGTGAAGGTCCCTGTAGGTACAGACTCGGAAATCCAGCTACGCAGCCTCACGGCGTACGAGTCGCTGCAACGGGCGACCCGGGAACTGGAGCGAGCGATCCAAAGTGAGGTGAATACGGGTCGGCGTCGCCTGGAAGATGTGCGACTCCTTCAGATTTGGATCTCGATCGTACTGTCCGTTCTCGCGTTCGGATCCACGCTCGCCATTGTACGAGTGGGTCATCGACTTCGGGGCTTCATCTCGGAGGCGGAGCGTCGCCGCAATGATGCCGTACTGGCTCGACGCGAGATCGACGCTTTGCTCGAAGCCACTGGAGACGGGGTGTTGGGTATCGGCCTCGACGGAAAATGCTCCTCCTTGAACCGAGTTGGATGTGAGTTGCTCGGGTATACCGAGCGCGACATCCAAGGACGTGATGTTCACGATACCGTGCATCACTCATTCCCTTCAGGAGAGCCGCGAAGTAGGGACGAGTCGCCGATCCTGGCCGCCCTCCGAGACGGTGCCCGCGCCGATTCAGCAGACGATGATGTGTTGTGGGCGCGTGCCCGGGAGGCCCTCCCTGCACGTTGGGCGCTCCACCCGCTCATGGACGGACTCCAGTTGCGGGGTGCCGTGCTCACGTTCACGGACATGACCGAGATCCGGGAGAAGGAAGAGGCGCTGCACAGAGCGGTCAGCCAAAGGGAAGAGGTCGTGTCGATCGTATCCCACGATCTCAGAAATCCACTCGGAGTGGTGGCCGCGTGCGCCGAGCTCTTGATCGATCTCCCTCTCGATGCCGGTGAACGCCTCAAGCAAGCGGAGATCATCGCGAGATCCGCGGGGCGGATGGGCAGGCTCATCGACGACCTTCTCGACGTCTCGCGTATCGAAGCAGGCGCCTTTGTCGTGCGCCCATCGGCTGAGATGCCGGGTCCGATTCTGGAGGAGGCCCGGGGTCTCTTTGCTGACCAGGCCGATGCCGCCGGCATTACGCTGTCCATTGACCCGTCGGAGACAGCACCTGTCCGGCTCGATCGCGACCGCGTGCTACAGGCGCTCGCGAACTTGATCGACAACGCCCTGCGCTTCACTCCCAAGGGTGGAAACGTGTTGTTATCCGCGTACAACGCGGACGCCCACCACGTGGCTTTGAGCGTCGCGGATGATGGTGCGGGGATCCCCCCTCAGACCCTCGAGCACTTATTCGATCGCTACTGGCAGGCGGATTCTACGACCCCGGGGGCGGCCGGCCTCGGCCTGGCCATCGTCCGAGGCGTGGCTGAGGCCCACGGTGGGTCGGTCACCGTCGATTCGACGGTAGGACAAGGCACGACGTTCGCCGTGCTTCTGCCGGTCGCGGAGCGTGCTCCGGAGCCAGTGGAGTGATGGGCTCGATGATGGAGTACCCGCTCACGCCAACTCACTTCATCGAGCGAGCGGGAAGCCTGTTCGGAGGGAAGGAAGTGGTCACCGCGTCCGACGACGGAGATACTCGACACACCTGGGCTGAGATTCTCGAAAGAGTCAGGCGAGTCGTGTCCGTGCTCGAGCGCCTGGACGTGGGGCCAGGGGATCGAGTCGCCACGCTGGCTTGGAATACCCACCGACACCTCGAGCTCTACTTCGGAGTGCCTGCCGTGGGGGCCGTTCTTCATACCGTAAATGTCCGTCTCGCATCGTCACAGATCGAACAAATTCTTGCTCATGGCGGGGCCCGTGTCCTCTTCATGGATCCAGATCTCGTGGATCTCGTGGGGGAGGAGCTACTGGACGGTTTGGGAATCGAACACCGCGTTGTCATGGCGGATGAGGCAGGAGCGGGCTGGAACTCGTACGAGGAGCTTCTGGCAGGCGTCGAGCCCGTCCAATCGTTTCCCGTTTTGGATGAACAATCGGCCGCGGGTCTGTGTTATACGTCCGGTACCACGGGTGAGCCCAAGGGAGTTCTGTACTCGCATCGTGCCCTCGCGTTGCATGCACTCGGGATCGCGCTGCCGGACGGATTTTCGCTATCGGAACGGGACACCATTCTCCCGGCAGTACCCATGTTCCATGCGAACGCATGGGGACTCCCCCACGCGGCGGCGATGACCGGGGCCAAGCTCGTTTTGCCCGGACCGCGGCCCTCGTCGCAACGCATCGCCCGGCTGATCTCCTCTGAGGGTGTGACCTTTGCGGCCGGTGTGCCGACGGTGTGGATGGGCGTGCTCGAAGAGCTGAGGGCCTCGGGGCACTCTGTCAGCGATGAACTCCGGATCCATTCGGGAGGAGCGCCGAGTGCCCCGAGTCTCATCGAAGGGTACCGGACGGAGCTTGGCGTCGAAATCGTCACCGGTTGGGGGATGACCGAGATCTCTCCTGTTGGGATGGCAACGCACCCACGTGCCCACATGAAGGATTGGTCGGATGACCGACTCCTCGGTGTGCGGACGAGCCAGGGTACTCCACTGCCGTTTCTGGAAGCGCGCATCGTCGACGATGCGGGTGAGGTTTGTGCCCATGACGGGAAGGTGCCGGGCGAACTCGAGGTAAGAGGACCCTGGGTTACCGCTGGGTACTTCAGGCGAGAAGCCGAAGAGGCGTTCCATGACGGGTGGCTGCGCACGGGCGACGTGGCGACCATCGATAGCGATGGTTATGTGCGGCTGGTCGATCGTACGAAAGACCTCATCCGTAGCGGCGGGGAGTGGATCTCCAGCGTGCAGCTCGAACATGCGCTGATGGATCAGGACGACGTTGCCGAAGCCGCGGTTGTCGCGGTCCCGGACGAGAAATGGCAGGAGCGACCCTGGGCGTGCGTCGTTCCCAGGGGCGGACTGGAGCTCGACTTAGATGGGCTCCTGGCCCCGCTTCGGGAGGTATTCCCCCGATGGTGGGTTCCCGACGGTGTCCTCGTCTTGGAGGCCTTACCGAGAACGGCCACCGGAAAGTTCGACAAGAAGGCCCTGCGTGAGCGTCTCGCCACCGATAGGAACGGCTAGGCCTGGTTCGCGGGCGTTACGCGTGCCGGCACGCGAGGTCCCGTCACGTGCTCCAGTGACGAGTAGGCCGACTCCCTCGGAGGCCCATGGCGTCGAGTGCCCTGAGACGACCCAGGGCGGAGAATGGATGGGGCGTGGCCCGGTCCGTCACAGCGACCGCTTCCAGGTCACCAGGGCTTCGACCTCGTTGGTCGTGATTCTCCGCACGCCCATGTCGAGCGCCTGAGTCGCTTGTCCGACATCGTCAATGCACCAGACTGCGACCTCAATCCCTGCCGCGCGGGCTCTCTCGACCAACGAAGGATCGTTGACCAGATGGTCGCCACGGAAGTCGATGAGTGCGTTTTCGTCCCCCGTTGCGCGAGCGAAGGCGTCTTCGATCGTCTCGGCGTCATCGACCACGAACCCGATCTTGATGCCGGGGTCCTGTGACCTCATCCGGTCGAGCAATGTCCAGTTCATCGCAATGAAGACGGTCCGCTCTTTCTGACCGGCCTCTGCTGTAAAGCGGACCATGCGGTCCAAGTCTTCCATCTCGCGGAAGCCCTTGATCTCAGCGTAGATCCTCGGGATGCGGTCCCCAATGTGTTCAAGCGCCTCCTTGAGGGCCGGGACACGCTCACCCGCGAATTCGGCATCGAACCAGCTGCCGGCATCAAGCTTCTTGAGCTGCTCAAGGGTTCGGCGCTGAATCGGCCCGACTCCGTTAGTGGTTCTGCTGAGCATCGCGTCGTGGAAGAGCACCGGGTTCCCGTCGCCGGCGGTGTGCATATCGAACTCCACCGCATCGGCACCCGCGGCGATGGCCGCGTCGATTGCAGAAAGGGTGTTCTCCGGCGCGCGAGCACTGAACCCGCGATGTCCGATGATTTCGACTGGGCCCTCGAAAGCGAACGCGCTCATGACGGGGTCTCCTCGCCAGCGCTCGATCCGTCCCCACTTTCGAGCTGTTGATGGAAATTCGAGACGTCTGTCAGGCGTTTAATGGAGCTTTCGAGCAACTCGATCTGTTGCTCTTGGAGCACGATCCGTCGTTCCATGATCTGGACGGTTTCGCCGAGGCCTTTGTGATCGAAGAAGCGACTCAGCGCTTCGACGGTCGGGGCCAACGCAAAACGAGCTGTGAGGCCGATGACTGGGACCAGGACGATCGAGATCCCCAGGATCGTCGCGACGAGCGCGGTGAGGTCGATGGGTGCGATCTGCATGATGGTTTTGGAGAGGGACGCGGCGGGGTCATCTCGCGTCATGGTGTCTTTGCGGGGCCCCGAAAGCAACATGGGACTAGCTAGTCGGGGCTGGCGTTCCAACCTGGGGCGATTTGTCCCTGTCAAAGGTGGTGAATGAGATGAAAAGTGGATCCTCACAGATGAGGAAATGTGGTGCAGACCGTGCGGAGGAATCCTGAAGCCGTAGACGTACGGCGCGCCGCTGAGGGAGTGCTTCGGGAGGCAGGAACGTCACTGATGAAAGGCAGCGCGCCATCCTCGCGGGCACGGATCTCTCGACAGAGCTCTAGCCCGTCGATGCCGGGAAGCTTCAAATTGAGCAGGATTAAGTCCGGCATTCCATCGTCGAGAGCCTCCAGAGCGTCTTCGCCCGAAGCGCATGCCACGACCAAGGCGCCCCGAAATCGGAGCGCTTCCGAGAAGGACCAACGGTCGGTCTCGTTGTCCTCAACGACGAAGACTCTTAGGGCGCCGACATCTTGGGTCGGTGTTACGTCGTCTGTGGGGGACACGACGCTCAGAGCGAACATCCTCGGCCTATGTAATCGACCGCATTTGGAGGTGGCTGTTACACAAGCGGATGATACAGGGCTGCTGGCCTCTGCGCGATGTTCGGGTCAGCTGGCTGCCAGCGTGCCCCCAAGACGGAGCCGGGCGGTCCGGGCCAACGCAACCCTCGCCTCGAAGAACGAGGGGTCTTTGTCGAGGGCCAACTGGTAGCCCTGGCGTGCCCGATCCCAGTCCCACCGCTCCTCTGCCGCGATTCCGGCGAGATAGCTTACCACCGCGGAGGCCCCAACCGCACTCCTGATGAAGTCGGCGGGGGCAGCGCTGGCCAGGGGATCGGACCAACCGGCCAAGCGGTCCATTCCAGCGAGCTCGTTCAAGAGGCTTCCGACCGCGACGCGCGCCAACCCGACTGCATCGGCGTCGGAGGGTGTTTCCTCTCTCCAAGAGTGGGCGACTCGACCGGTCTGAGGGTCGACCAGGCGGAGTTCGAGAACTGCGGTCGACATACCAAATGATGACCAGGTCGCTCCAAGGACGTAATCGGGGGCCACGGACACTCCCACGGTCGGTGCGGTGCTCGGCAACACGCCGCGCCGCGCCGCGTCCGAGGCTGCGGTGAACCGCCGGCGTTCTACGAAGCTCACGTCGGGGCGGCGAAGGAGCCCCGCAACAATCAGTTCTGAGAAGGCGAGCGGAAGGTCCGTTGACTCTGCCAAGCCCCAGTGATCTGTACCCGAGACCTCTACCGGGCCCACGGAGATCTTCACGGCGCCATTGAGCGAAGCTGGACGGGCGGTCGCCAGCGATTGCCAAACAGCGTCGGCGACCGTTGTCAGGGCGAGGGAAGATGTGGATCCACTGCCTCCGCCCGCTGCGCAACCCGACGCCAATACAGCGACGGCGAGTAGTAGAAGTCGTTTGATGACGTATGGGGCTCGAGCGGTAGCCTGTCGGAAGAGCATCGGTCGATCCTGATTTTCGGTGATTCGAATCCGTACTCTTAAGTTAGCAACAGGGCCCCGTGTCGCTCCAATAGCTTTTTTTCTAAGGTGTTTACGACGTATGCTGTTTCGGTGTGACCCGCATGCGTCCACACATCCTTCGCCACTCTTGATTCTCGACCTTGCCGAGCGTGAACCGTGACCGAGCCGGACTTTCGATTCAGACATCCTGTGACGGTGCGATTCCGCGATATCGATGTCGGGGGGCACGCCCACCACTCCGAGGCGTTGATGTATTTCGAGGAGGCACGCTGGGCCTACTGGGGTGAGGTCATTGGATCGAAGAGCCTCGACGAGATCGACTATGTGTTGGCAGAGGCACGAGTCCGTTGGCACAAGCGCGTGCTCTGGCCGCAAACCGTAAGTGTCGGAGTTCGCGTGAATCGTATTGGTAGGAAGCATTTCGAAATGTCCTACGAGGTACAGAGCGAGGGGGGTGAACGACTCGTTTCCGGAGTGACCACACAAGTGATGTATGATTACCAAAAAGAGTCATCCATGCGGGTCCCACCGGCGTTGGCAGAAATCCTCACCGCGTACGACGGCCCGTTCGAGTCGATTTAGGGTCCGACCGGACCAGGAGGGCCACGCAGCGTTAGCTGCCCTGCTGCACGCTGGGCCCGGCAAAATCGTATCTGATGCATGACTGGCCCAATGATGAGGGGGCGCAACCCAAGGGTCGGGCGATGATGCCGTTGACCGACGCCCCAGATTATGCATAAAATACCACGCTATATAAGGAAGGTCCGAAGCAGAGTTCGGACCTTCTGGATTTTACAATGGGTAGGAGTAGATCAACCACGTTCGGTACTGTCCCGGACGAGTTTGTTCTTTCGAGAACATCGCGATGACGGGGGAGACCCCAGGAGATTCAATCCATGGTCGGACGGATGAAGTTGACCTTCAAGATCCTCACTGCCGCGCTTGTACTGTTGCCAGCGGCCCTCACGGCTCAGGACAATGGACGCTTTCGCGTTCTGGTTCCGTATTTTCAGCCGCTCGAGGGCGCAAAGGACAACTTTGGGAAGGATGCCTCGAAGGAACTGCGTGAGCTGCTCAACACGCTCGCGACGCACGAACCTATTGAGGAGCGGGACATTAAGGACGAGGTCAAGCGATTCGACATGAAGATGGAGGACCTCGACTGCATCAAGACGCGCCAGCTGGCGGGTCAGATCTCCGCTCAGGTCGCTCTGTGTGCCGCATACACTCAGAACCCGGACAAGTCCTGGGACGTCTCAGGCGTCGAATTCTGGGACATCGGCTCCAACGAAGCCTTTGCGGTCAGCGACATCAGTGTCAGCGAGAAAGACGACGCTGTCGCGGCTCAGCACATCTTCAACGAGTTCGATCTCTACGTACAGCAGATTCGGGCAGTCGGGATTTGCGCCGATTACGCGGCGAGTCAGCAGTGGGAGAACGCTCTCCGTAACTGCGACGAGGCGCTCGTGCTGAACCCGGAGGGTATTGCGGTTCGGTACCAGCGCGCGGTGATTCTCTACGAGATGGACCGTATGGATGACTCGCTCGTTGAACTCGAGCGGGTCCTTTCTGTGAACGGCTATCACGAGAATGCGCTCCAGCGCGCTGGCTACATCTCCACCATTCAGGGCGACAAAGATCAGGGGCGTATCTACTACGAGCGCTACCTTGAGCTGAACCCGGCCAACGCCGCGATCCGCATGAACATTGCGTACGAGTTGGCCAAGGCGGGTGACCCGGTCGGTGGGATGGCGCTCATCCAGGTTGGACTGGATGTCGATGCCGAGAACGTTGACCTCTGGGAGCAGTACGGATCGTTCGCGTTCGCGGCGGCTGTCGAAGCTGAGCAGCTCTCCTCGATGGACGCTCAGGACTCTGGTGGCTTGTCCCCGGATGCTGAGGAGTATTATCGCCAGGCCATCAACGCCTACGGAAAGGTCTTCGACGGCAAGGGTGCTGAGACACCTGTAGCGCTCCTGCGCAACATCATCGCAGCGAACATTAAGCTCGAAGACCTCGCTGCTGCCGTTGCGATGGGTGCACGGGTCCTTCAGACGCACCCGGAGGAAGATGGGCTTTGGTCGATCTACGCCGATGCGCTCCAGAGGAGCGGACAGATCGATGACGCCATTACGGCGCTCGATCGAGTTCTTGAGATCAACCCGTCGCATGCCAACGCAAGCCTTCGTCAGGGCAGCTGGCTGATCGAAGCAGGGCGTGTCCTGGATGCCGTTGAGGTCTTGAAGGGTGCGGCAGCAGGGAACCCCCAGCAGGCCGAGAACGCAGCGCGGATGATCTTTGCCGACGCGTACCAGAAAGGGTACCAGCAAAAGCAGTACGCCTACGCCATCACAGGTATGACGGCAGCCAAGGAACTTCCGGGGCTGAGTGAGGCCATGACCAGTCAGCTTAACTTCTGGCACGGCTTCAGCGTGTACCAGCAGGCCTTCGCAGAGCAGGAGCCGCAGACGTTGGCTTCTGCCCAGGCCACGTTGCCGAGGTTCCATGCGGCGATCGCATTGCTGAACCAGTCCGGGGATTACCCGGCATCAGTGAGCGTCAACCTGGCCCAGTTGCTGGACAACGCGAACACGTATGTCGAAATCCAGGACGCGATCATCAAGCGTGGTCGCTAGCTCCTAAGGAGTACGTTCGGACGAAAAAGCGCCCCGGGGCTTCGGCCCCGGGGCGCTTTTTCGTACCCCTCGACTTCACTTTGAGGTGGGATTCGACCCACTCCTCCCCACGCGGACCGGCCCTGCCTTCGGTCCGACCTTCGGTTTTCGTTCGGAAACTGAAAAAATTGGATTTTGGGGTAAAACGCGGTTCTCCCTGATACGAATGGCCTTTCGGCTGATCTAGCTCCTGTGCTGGACCTCGATAAGTGCAAAAAAGAACCCTTGACCTGTTGGTCCACTGAGGAGTATGTTGGCTCCATCGCATCCCACTTCTACCCACTTAATACCACCCAGAGGTTTTGGTGAACGGTTTCGTCGGGCAGTACGAGCATCAGATGGACACGAAGGGGCGGGTCAGTCTTCCCTCGGCGTTTCGCCGTGAGGCTGGGTCTGACCGCTTCGTGCTTCTCCAATGGGAGAAACCCTATCTGACGCTGTTCCCCGAAGCCAAGTGGGTGGCCGTACAGGAGAAGCTGCTCGAGTACCGCCGGAGTGAACCGCAGGCATGGAACCAGGTCCGGCTCATCGTTTCCAATGCCGTCGAGGTGGCCCCGGACAGGCAGGGCCGCATTCTCGTGCCCGGCGGCCTCCAAGAGGCGGCGAGCCTTTCGAACACGGTCCTCCTGAGCGGCAACCTCGATCGCATCGAGTTGTGGGATCCCAAGACCTACGCGGAGGCCGTCCAGGATCAGGCAGGCGACCTCCAGCAGTTCGCACACCGGCTCTTCGGATGACCGAGATGAACGCGGAACGCGCTGAAGTGGCTGTCACCTATCACGAGCCAGTGATGACACGTGAGGTGCTCGACGTCCTCGCTCCAGGGGGCGAGCGGCTCTACATGGACGGTACCGTCGGCGGTGGAGGTCACACCAAGGCGATTCTCGAAGCGTGTGATTCTTGTCGGGTGCTCGGGGTGGATCGCGATCCCCAGGCTCTTGCTGAGGCCCGTGAGACGCTGGCCCCGTATCGCGACCGCGTTCGCTTCATTCAGACTCGGTTCGATCGCGGCCCCGAGGACATTGAAGCAAAGGTAGAGGGCCTAGACGGTGTCCTTCTCGACCTCGGTGTGTCATCCCACCAGCTCGATGAAGACGGTCGCGGCTTCGCCTTCCGGCGCGGTTTGGCACTGGATATGCGAATGGACTCCGCAGAGGGGCCCGATGCGACGCGTTTCTTAGCCGAGGCCGAGGAAGTCGAACTCGCCCGAGTGTTCTGGGAATACGGCGAAGAGCCGAAGTCTCGGAGGCTCGCCCGTGAGATCGTGAAGCGCCGTGCCACAGTGCCTCTCCAAACGAGTGACGATCTGGTTGCGGCACTGTCTGTAGCTCTCGGGAAGTCGCCGACGCAGAGGGACAAGGCGCGGATCTTCCAGGCCGTCCGAATCGCAGTGAACGCAGAAATGGAGTCGCTCGAGCGCGGGTTGCCCGCGTTCAGGGAGGCGTTGAAGGAGGGTGGGGTTTTGGTAGTGATCGCCTATCACTCGCTCGAGGATCGCATGGTGAAGCATGCGTTCCGTGAGTGGAGCAAGTCCTGCGTGTGCCCACCGGAACTTCCGCTGTGCATCTGCCGGGGCGTCCCTTTGGGTGAGACCCTCACCCGTAAGCCGATCTATCCCGGTGACGCTGAGATCGAGCGGAACCCACGTGCCCGAAGTGCTCGCCTGCGCGCGTGGCGGAGGGCTGCCTAATGGACCTGGGCCGATTAGCTCTCGCCTTTGTGATGCTCGTTGGGGCGCTCGGCATGGTTACGTGGCGGCACAGCCGCAGCCTCGAATCTCTGGCTGCGCTCGACGACGTCCGTCGTCAGACCTCGGTCGCGCTCGCTGAACGGGTCGAGATCGAGCGGGAGATCCAAGTGCTGGTCAGTCGGCAGCGTGTTGTTCCCGAGGCGCGTGCGCGCCTGGGCATGCACATGCCGGAACGAGAAGAGCTCGTTCTCCTACAGGGCTGGGTGATCTCATGACTCTGCCTCGCGATATGCATCGTCCGCATGCGTGGCGCCGGAAGGCGCTGCTCGGATTCTGGCTCCTGGCCGCCGGCGTGATCTGCGCCCGAGCCATCCAGGTCCAGGCGGTACAGTCGGGTGAGTGGAGTGCCCTTGCTGAAGCACAACATCAGAGCGACCAGCGGGTCGTCGCCGCGCGCGGGAGCGTGCTGGATCGTGACGGGACGCCGCTGGCGGTCTCGCGTGAGCGCTTCAGCATCGCGATTGCGATGGAGCAGATCACAGATCTCGACCTCGTACGCATGAAGTTGGTCGATGTTCTCGGCCTGTCCGCGTCAAGAGTTGCTCAACTCCTGGATGGAAGCCGGGATTGGCGCCCAATACCTGGCACGTTTCCGCCCACGGTCCGTGAAGAGATGGCGGGTGTTAGGGGTGTGCACGTGACCCGTGAAATGCAGCGCTACCACCCGCACGGTGACTTGGCTCGAGGTGTGGTCGGTGTTGTCCTGGATCATGAGGGTCGCAGTGGCATCGAAAACGCATTCGAGGAATTGCTCCGTGGAACTGCCGGTCGTGAGGTCTTTGCCCACGACAACGTAGGACGCCAGATCCCCGGTGAGCGCCTGACGGTCGAGCCGCCCCGGTCGGGCGGCGAAGTCGTGCTGACCATCGATATGGATCTGCAGGAGATCGCTCGTCAGGCCTTAGAATACGCGATCGAGAGTTCCGAGGCCCGAGGCGGCGACGTGGTTGTTACGGACCCTCACACTGGCGAGATCCTCGCCCTGGTGTCGATTCGTGACGGTCAGACCGCACGCCTGTCCGCGATCAACACTCCATACGAGCCGGGATCGACGCTCAAGCCGTTTACCGTTGCGGGCCTGTTGGACAACGGCTTGATCTCGCTCCGCGATACGATCGACGGAGAGAACGGTCACTGGCGGATCAACGGTCGTCAATTGAACGACGTGAGTCCCCGTGGACTCATGACGATCTCGGATGCGCTGCGCGTTTCGTCCAACATCGGGATCGCCAAAGCTGTCATGCCTATGGAGCCCGGCCAGCAATACGAAAACCTCCGAGACTTCGGCTTTGGTGGACTGACTGGCCTCGGGTTGGGTGAGGTCGCCGGCACGCTACGGCGCCCGGATGGTTGGTCTAGCCAGTCTCAGGTATCGCTGGCCATCGGGTATGAAATCGGCGTAACGCCACTCCAGATGGCGATGGCGTACGGTGCGTTGGCCAATGGTGGCAAGCTGATGCAGCCGCGCCTCGTCAAAGAGGTCCGGAACGCCTCAGGCAGCGTCACGGAGACGTACCGTCCTCAAGTGATTCGCCAGGTCGTATCGCCCCGAACCGCATCGTCCGTCGCGCGGGTGCTCGAAGACGTTGTCGAGGACGGCAGCGGGACTCTCGCACAGATCGGGACTTTCCGTGTGGCGGGAAAGAGCGGCACAACGCGCCTGTACGAGCCAGGCGTTGGGTATGAAGAGGGCGCGTACTGGTCGTCGTTCGTCGGTTTCTTCCCGGTCGAAGACCCGCAGTTGGTCATTTTTGTGAAGTTGGAACGCCCACAGGGTGCCTACTACGGCGGTGCGATCGCTGCTCCGGTGACACGTGCCACCATGGAGGCCGCACTCGCATCAAGGGCAACGCCCCTCGACCGCGGCGCGCTTCTTAGTTCGGTGCAGGGCCCGGTTGTCGCTCCGATCCGTACGGTGGCCCAGTTCGCTTCACAACCCATCGATCCGCCGTTGCCTCCGGTAGACGCAACGCCGCTGTCGATGTCCGGCTTTGATGGTGTCCCCGCGTTGGGGAACGGAGTGCCGCTTCCGGACGTTGCCGGGCTCCCCTCGAGAATCGCTGTCCGGCGCCTCCACGCGCTGGGCCTGAGAGTGTCACGCTCCGGATCGGGAGAGATCCTGAGCACCCAGCCGCTCGCGGGCACCCGGGTGATCCCGGGTGACACGATCCGGCTGCAGGTCAAGCGACGGTCTGATGATTGAGTCCCGTGGTTCAGTTGATTCGGTAGGCGATGTCCTCCGGGCGGCCGGTCTCCTACGGGAGGCACGCGGCCCGGGGGACGTCGCCGTTATGGGGGTTTGCCAGGACAGCCGTGAGGCAGAGCCGGGGGACGTTTTCTTCGCGTGGAAGGGCGTCGGCATGGACGCGCACAATTTCGTCGGTCAGGCGGCTGACAGGGGTGCCGTGGCTGCCGTGGTCGAGCGCTTTGTGAACGTCGACATGCCGCAGCTGCTCGTCGAAGACGGCCGCCGTGCGGCCGCAATCGGGGCCAGCGCGATCATGGGCTCGCCGTCCAACGACATGTTCATGGTGGGTGTGACCGGTACGAACGGGAAGAGCACCACCGCAATGCTGGTTCGTCACCTTCTCCAGCAGCGCGGGCAGGCGGCGGCGATCGGAACTCTGGGGTTGGTGGACGACTCGGGCGTTCGTCCCGGTACTGAGGCATTGACCACACCCGGACCCGTCCAAGTGGCGGTATGGCTGTGGCAGCTGGCTGATGGTGGCATGGAGGCGGTCGTGATAGAAGCCTCGTCCCACGCGTTGGAGCAGCATCGGCTCGACGGCACGCACTTCGATGTGGGCGTCTTCACCAACCTGACGCAGGACCACCTCGACTACCACAAGAACATTGCCGGCTACTTCGGGGCGAAGGCTCGCCTCGTTGAACTCGTCGCTCCCAACGGAACGCTCGTTGTGAACGGTGACGACCCTGCATGGGCAGCACTCGACACGCGTGGCCGGTCGGTGACGACCTACGCTGTGGATGCCCACGCGGATGTCCGCGCCGAGAAGGTGCGCTTGAGTGCCGATGGCTCCTCTTTCGATCTGGTTGTGAATGGAGCAACGCGTGAGGTCGCGCTCCCGCTCCTGGGTCGGTACAACGTTGAGAACGCGCTGGCGGCCGCCGCGGTCGGTGCCGAGTATGGCCTCGATATCGACCAACTCGCAGCCGGCCTCTCGACGGTGCCGCAGGTTTCTGGCCGACTCGAAGCCGTCGTCACGAGCCCGTTCTCCGTGCTGATCGATTTTGCGCACACTGCAGATGCATTGGACGGGGTGCTCGCCGCGGTCCGTCCGCTGGCCTCCGGCCGACTCATCGTCGTGTTCGGCGCTGGCGGAGACCGTGACGCCGGTAAGCGGCGCCCCATGGCCGAAGCCGTTGCTCGCTTCGCGGACGTCATCGTCCTCACCTCAGACAACCCGCGTACTGAGGACCCAGAGCGAATTCTGGATGACCTCGCAGAGGGACTCGAGAACCACGACTACTCACGTATCGTGGATCGGAGAGAAGCGATTCGTCATGCGCTTGATGCGGCTGAAAACGGTGACACCGTCGTCCTCGCGGGGAAGGGGCATGAGACGTATCAGGTGCTGGGGACGGAGAAGCGTCCGTTCGACGAGCGATTGATCGTTCATGAGTGCCTTTCGGAGCTCGGGGTCGCATGAGCTCGTTTACGTGGAGTGACGGCTCAGTGCGTGAGGCGCTCGGGATGCGAGCGGACCTGGCCGATGTGAGCAGCACATTTTCGGGCGTGTCCACGGATTCGCGTGCGGTTCAACAGGGCGACCTGTATGTCGCGCTCGTCGGAGAACACTTCGACGGGCACGACTTCGTCGCCGACGCGTTCGCCAAGGGTGCACGGGGTGCCGTTGTGTCTCGGCAGGTCGTGACGGAGCCGAACCAAACACTGTATCCGGTGGACGACACGCTCGTCGCGCTTGGTGCACTCGCCTCTCGTCGCCGTGACGCGCTTGAAGTGCCTGTGGTGGCGATCACTGGGTCGTCTGGGAAGACGACGACCAAGGACCTTACGCGAGCCGCGTTGGGAAGCGCCCGTCGTGTCCACGCGACCGAAGGCAACTTCAACAACCGGATCGGCATGCCGCTCACGTTGTTGGCTACTCCGGACGAGGCCGACGTGGTCGTGCTCGAACTGGGCACGAACGAACCCGGAGAAATTCGGACGCTCGCGGCGATCGCTAGGCCCGATTTGGCCGTCGTCACGACCGTGGGCGAGAGCCACCTCGAGAAGCTCGGTTCGATGGATGGTGTGCTTCAGGAGAAGCTAGATCTCCTGCGCGCGGTCGCCGCCGGTGGGAGTTGCGTGGTTGGAGACGAGCCAACGATCCTCGCGGACCGTGCCAGGACGATCTGCTCCGACGCACGTGTCGCGGGCTGGAGCGAACGAGCCGATGACGGACTGCGCCCGGAAAGCGTCGAAGCCGATGTGTCCGGTGGATATCGCTTCCGCTGGCGTGGACAGGCCGTGACGCTCTCATTGCCGGGCCGCCACTCGGTTGCGAATGCGATGATTGCCCTCGCGATCGCTGACCTGCTTGGTGTCTCGCCTAGTGATGCGGCCCAGGGCCTAGCTACCGCCGCGCCGGGAGCCATGCGGGGTGAGGTTCGTAGCGTGGGTGATATCACCCTGATCATCGACTGCTACAACGCGAATCCACAGAGTGTCCGCGCGGCACTCGAACTACTCGAGAGCCATGCGCCGGCCACGAGCCGGGTCGCCGTTTTGGGCACCATGCTCGAGCTCGGGGATCATGCGGCAGCGCTGCACGAGGAAGTCCTGCGAGACGCGCTGGCGACGGGTGTGGACCTGATCGTTGCCACGGGGTTGTTCTCGGAAGCCGTCGACGCCGTGGGCGTCAGCGCAGACCGGGTGCTGTGTGCAGACGACTGGCGCGCCGCCTATCCGGAGCTGCGTTCACGCCTGGGCGGTGGAGAAGTCGTGCTACTCAAGGCGTCCCGCGGCGTGGCGATGGAAGGGATCCTACCGCTCTTTGAGGACGATTTCGGCACCACGGACCTAGTCGGCGTGGTGGAGGCCTGATGTTCTATCACTTCCTGCCTGGCCTGACCGATATCCACACAGTCTTCAACATCTTCGGATACATCACGTTCCGGGCCGCTGGAGCTGTGGTCACATCGCTCCTTATGGCCTTTGTGTTCGGCCCTTGGGTCATTCGACGCCTGGAAAGGGCAGGCGTGGGCCAAGTGGTACGGGAGGTGGGCCCAGAGACACATCTGCTGAAGGCCGGTACGCCTACAATGGGCGGACTCATCATCATCTTCGCCGCGGTTGTGTCGACGCTCCTTTGGGCGGAACTCACGAATCCGTACACGGTGATCGCGCTGATCTCTCTGTTGTGGATGGGCGCGATCGGATTCTTGGACGACTACCTCAAGGTTGTGCAGGGCCAGACACGGGGCCTAATCGCCAAGTACAAGATGGTCGGCCAGTGGACCTTCGGACTCGCATTGGGGGCGTTCCTCGTCTTCAATCCGATTTCTCCGCACCCGTCCACAGCAACAGCGGTTCCGTTCTTCGCGGACCTGCAGGCCATGTTCACACCGCTGGCTTTCGTACTGTTCGCTGGATTTATCGTGTCGGGCTCGTCCAACGCAGTGAACTTGACCGACGGCCTAGATGGCCTAGCCGCAGGACTCACAGCGATTTCTGCCGTGACCTTCGGCATCTTCGCCTACATCGCCGGCCGCGTGGATACCTCGAGTTACCTCGGGTTCTTCCATCTGCCCGGCGCAGGAGAGCTGACGATCTTCGCGGTCGCGTTGGCTGGAGCGGCGATCGGGTTCCTGTGGTATAACGCCCACCCGGCGGAAGTCTTCATGGGTGACACCGGGTCGCTCGCCCTGGGCGGCGCGATCGGAGTCATGGCCATCCTTCTTAAGGCTGAGTTCCTCCTCGTGTTCGTGGGCGGCGTGTTCGTCCTCGAAACGGTGTCGGTCATCATCCAGACCGGTTGGTTCAGGTACACGCGCGCCCGGACGGGTGAAGGGCAGCGCGTCTTCAGGATGGCCCCAATCCACCACCACTTCGAGAAGCTCGGTTGGCCCGAGACGAAGGTGGTGGTCCGGTTTTGGATCCTCGGAATCCTCTTCGCGATGCTCGCTTTGAGCACCCTAAAGATACGGTGAGCGAATATGCCGCGCATATGCGATGTGGAGACCGGTAGTGAGCGGTTTGAGCGGAGCGAAAGTGGAAATCATCGGCCTCGGAGCCAGTGGCGTCGCCGCGGCTCGGTTGGCCCTCAAAAAGGAAGGAGACGTCTATGTCTCGGATTTGCGTACTAAACCCGCGGTTGCAGCTCGTGGAGCCGACCTCAGAGCAGAGGGAGCCCGCGTCGAATTGGGAAAGCACGACGTCGAACGCATGGCGCGAGCCGACCTCGTCGTGGTCAGTCCAGGAATCCCGCCGCATGCTCCGGTGCTTACAGCGCTCAGAGACCGTGGCACGCGCTGGATCTCCGAGCCCGAGTTCGCCGTTCGGTTCTTCTCGGGTTCACTGATCGCGGTTACTGGGACCAATGGAAAAACAACGACGACCCTACTCGTGGGCCACTTGCTCGAAGCGGCGGGAATCCGTGCGGCTGTGGGCGGTAACGTGGGCGGCGGACTCGCCCCTGCGGCGTCGGAACTTGCCCTCCTTCCGGTATCCCCGGAATGGTACGTGCTCGAAATGAGTTCTTTCCAACTCGCGGATGTGGACACGTTCCGACCGGATATCGGCGTGATCACGAACCTCTCGCCAGATCACTTGGATCGGTACGAGAGCTTGGAGGCTTACTACGCCGACAAGGCGAGGCTTCTCGATCAGGCGGCTCCTGACAGCAAGTGGGTGCTTCCGTGTGGTGATGGGGATGTTGCGGACCTCGTCGGAGACGCCGAGGGTCACCGATTCTACTTCGGAGGCGATGACCTCACGGACACACACGCTTACGTGTCTGAGGGTCGCTTGATGCTCCGTTTGGGTGGAAGCGACGACGCGTTGATTGGGGCCACAGACCTCCCGTTGCTCGGCACTCACAATCTGAACAATGCGCTGGCCGCGTCGCTCACGGCGTCCTTGGCGGGCGCTTCTGTGAGTGGGATTAGGTCTGGGCTGGAATCCGCTCGCTCGCTGCCGCACCGGCTCGAGCCTGTAGCGGAGCAGGGTGGCGTGTTGTGGGTCAATGATTCCAAGGCGACGAACGTCGCGGCTGCCCGTAGCGCGCTTCTTAGCTTGGACCGTCCCATCGTTCTTTTGGCCGGCGGAACAGACAAAGGTGAGGACTTCACCGGACTCGTGCCTGAGGGCGCTGACATGCGAGCGGTGATCAGCTATGGGGCCGCAGGGCCGCGTATCGCTTTTGAGGTGGAGGGTTCCGACCTCGTGGAGGGCGACTTCAGGGGTGTGCTCGAGGCTGCACGCGGAGCGGCGCAGCCTGGTGACGTCATTCTGCTGTCCCCAGCCTGCTCCAGTTTCGACATGTTCGAGAGCTACGAAGACCGTGGTCGACGTTTCTCAGAATTTGCGCGGGAGAACGTATGACCGCCCGCCCCATGGACATCGCCCCGGCTCGTCCGGTGCGCCTGCCCGACTCCGGTCTGGGCAGTGGCTGGGAAGGTCGGGCGATTCTGGGGCTCACGCTTCTGCTTCTCTCACTCGGCCTCGTGACGCTCTACAGTGCATCGTCTGTGCTGGCCATGCGGCAGGGAAGTCCCGACACCTACTACGTGCTTCGCCAGGCCGCCGGCGCGGTTGGGGGTCTGGCTGCGATGATCGGCTGTGCGCTCACGCCATACAAAAGGTGGGAGCGTTGGTCCTGGCCGTTACTCTGGGTCAGCGTCGTGACGCTCGTTCTAATCATCCTGCCTGGAACTGAGGCCATTGCTCCTGAGATCAACGGGGCTCGCCGTTGGCTCCAGATTGGGATCACGATTCAGCCGTCCGACTTCGCGAAGATCTCGGTCATCGTGTGGACCGCTGCTATGGCAGTGAAGAAGGCGCCTCACTTCGATTCGTTGAGGAATGGCCTCGGCCCGTTCTTCGTCGTGTGGAGCCTGGTGCTCATCCCGATCGCGCTCGAGCCGGATCTTTCGACTGCGGTCCTGATTGGCATTCTCGGTGTGATGGTGGTCTTCGCTGCCGGCGCCCGGATCGCCCACTTCGTCTTTCTCGGTCTCTTGGTCGTACCGGTCTTCCTGAATCAACTCGCAGTTGGCTTCCGACAGGACCGTATCGATGCGTACCTGAACCCCGCCTTGGATCCTGCAGGCGCGGGCTTCCAGCTGCGCCAGTCGCTCGTGGCGCTCGGGTCCGGTGGCCTCACCGGCGTGGGCTTCGGAGAGGGGCGCCAGAAGTTCGGCTTTCTCCCGGAGGCCCATAACGACTTCATCTTTGCCATGGTCGGGGAGGAGTGGGGGCTCCTAGGTGTGGTCCTCCTGCTCTCGATCTATATGGCGATCGTCCTGGTCGGTTTCCGCATCGCGAGCCGTGCTCCTGACATGTTCGGCGAACTGCTGGCCGTTGGGTTCACGACCTTGATCGCGCTCCAAGCCGTCTTGCACATGGCGGTTGGCCTCGGGTTGGTCCCGACTACGGGCTTGGCTCTGCCCCTTCTCTCGTATGGGCGTTCCAATCTTGTGGTCACATTGGTCTCGCTCGGAATCCTGATGTCGGTCGCTCGGGCTGCACCAAGTGGAAGGGCGGCCCGTGCATGAGCGCCGTGTGGTCGTCTTCTCCGGCGGCGGGACTGGCGGGCATCTCTACCCCGCCTTGGCAATCGCTGACGCGGTTCGTGAGCAATACCCGGAAGTCGATGCGTTCTTCGTCGGTGCTACGAGGGGTATCGAATCCCGGATCCTTCCTGACCGTGGCGAGCAGCACGTGCTGCTCCCTGTGCAGGGGATCGACCGTACGCGCCCCTGGTCCAGCTGGCGGGCCGTCCCGCGTCTCCTCCGATCGCTGCAGTCCGTGGTCGAACTCTTCCACCGCCTTCGCCCGGAGGTTGTCGTGGTGACAGGCGGATATGCAGGTGCACCGGCCGGCCTCGTGGCTGGGTTGATGGGAATCCCATTGGTGCTTCAGGAACAGAACTCGGTACCCGGGATCTCCACTCGTGCGCTGAGCCGCTGGGCGGACACCATCCACATCGCGTTCCCCGAAGCCCGCGAGCTTCTTCCGCGCTCTGTACGAAACCGTGTGCTGGTGAGTGGAAATCCGGTTCGACCGGTCTCCCCACGCGCCCGGACCGACGCGCGTGATGTCTTTGATCTGCCGGCCGGTGCCTTCGTTGTTCTTGTCACCGGTGGAAGCCAAGGCTCACTCGCGCTCAACCGGATCGTCGCCGATATGATCGCGCTGCGAAGTGTCGGACCTCTCGAGGCACAGGCTGGAATCAGACTGCTCTGGTCGACGGGCACGAAACACTTCGAGGGTATTTCAGAGATGATGTCGGAGGATGACACGAGTTGGGTGACCGCAGTCCCGTACATCGAAGACATGCCGTCGGCGCTCGCTGCAGCAGATCTCGCGGTGAGCCGCTCCGGGGCGATGACGACCGCCGAGTTCCTGAATCAAGGACTGCCGGCGCTGCTCATCCCGCTCCCGTCGGCCGCTGCGAACCACCAGGCCCACAACGCTGAAGCACTGGCCGAGGCCGGTGCGGCGATTGTGATGCCTGAGCATTCAATCACGCCGGAGGCCCTTTGGGCCGAAGTTCGCAAGCTCGCCACGGACGCTGTGGCCTTAGAGGGGATGCGAGCAGCGGCAGGGTCCCGTGCCCGCCCCGAGGCGTCAGGTCAGATCGCCGCCCAGGTCGGCACGTTCATCGGCTCAGGCGGGAGGGCTTCATGACCGGCATCGAGTTGGATCTGCGTTCGCTCTCGAGCCAGGGCCCAGTTCATTTCATGGGTGTCGGTGGCTCGGGCATGTGTGCGTTGGCCGAGCTGATTGTTCGGCATGGTGGACAGGTGTCCGGCTGCGACTCCAAGGACACTCAGACGGTTCGCGACCTCGAGAGGCACGGTGTCGTGTTGTCGATCGGCCACGATGCCGAGCACCTCGGCGAAGCGGTCGCTCTGATCGTGACGGCGGCTGTTCCGGTGGACCATCCTGAACTCCTGCGCGCGCACGAGCGTGGCATTCCCGTGCTCAAGCGAGCGCAAGCACTGGGTGCGGTTGTGAACGGTGGTCACGTGGTCGCGATCGCCGGAACTCATGGCAAAACTACGACCACGGCCATGGCCACCGAGGTGATCGCAGCCGGTGGCCTGAATCCGACCGGATTCGTCGGTGGGCGCGTCGAAGGTTGGGACGGCAACCTCCGCCTCGGCTCGGATGAACTCTTCGTTGTCGAGGCGGACGAATACGATCGTTCCTTTCACACGCTGACCCCCGACGTCGCGGTTGTTACGAATCTCGAAGCCGACCACCTCGATGTGTACGGTGATCTGCGCGGGGTTCGTGAGGGCTTCCTGACGTTCCTGGCTGGCGTGAGGGGCGGTGGACGAATCGTGGCCTGTGCGGATGACCACGGCGCATCGTCTCTACTGCCCTTCGTGGGTACGGCCGGGTATTCGTACGGCACTTCTGCGGGATCGATGCTGCGCGCGACTGATGTGCGCATCACCGAAAGCCACACCTACTGCACCGTGGTCGAAGAAGGCGTGGTCATCGGGGAAATGGCATTGGTGCTGGGTGGCCTCCATAACCTGCGGAATGCTCTGGCTGCGGCTGCGGCTGCGCGGGCGTGCGGTGTGGAATGGGACGCGATTCTAGCGGCCCTCAAAGCATTCCGAGGCGTCGGTCGTCGCTTCGAACGGCTCGGTGAAACGCACGGTGTGATCGTGATCGACGACTACGCGCATCATCCGACGGAGATCCAGGCCACACTACGAGCGGCTCGCTCGATGTTCCCGGATCGTCGCCTCGTTGCAGCGTTCCAGCCGCATTTGTTCTCCCGGACCAGGGACTTCGCCTCCGACTTCGGTGCGGCTCTCTCCGCGGCCGATGTCACCTGGGTGACCGACATCTTCCCGGCACGGGAGCTGCCTATTCCAGGAATCACGGGACACACGATCGTGGAGGCGGTCGAGGCCTTCGGTCAGAACCAAGTGCACTACGTCGAGGCACTCGCGGATCTCCCTGAAGCGCTGGCAGACGATCTGGATGAGGGCGACGTCCTGGTCACGATCGGCGCTGGATCGATTGAAAGTGTGGGTGCACGTGTTCTCGAACTTTTGGGAGCCCGTGTCCATGCGTAGAGAAGTGAAGATTCTGGCCGTGACCGGCATGCTCGGGACCGGCCTAGCGTGGGGTGACCGTGTCCCCGTCGCTCTGCGCACCATGGAGACTTTTCGTGTAACCGATGTCGAGATGGTCGGATTGCACTACCTCTCACGAGAGGCCGCTATCGAAGTGATGGGGATCACTGCCGAGACCTCGGTGTGGGGAGATACCGACGCGTGGGCTGAGTCGCTCCGCGAGCATCCGCTCGTGAAGGGAGTGGTCGTAGCGCGACGAATTCCGAATGGCTTACTGGTTCAGGTTACGGAACGCGTGCCGGTTGCACTGATCGCGACACCGCTGCTGGAGCCGGTCGACGTGGATGGGATCAGGCTCCCAATCGACCCCAGTGATTACCGGCTCGATCTGCCACTGGTGGAGACGACCCAACAGCCAGCGCACGGCTCGCTACTCCTCCCGGAAGACCTTCGCACGATCGTGGCCGAAGTCGGGCGACTCATGACCGTGGACACCGCGTTCCTTCACATGGTGTCCGAGGTCCGGCCCGGAGAACGCGAGTCTTTGGTGGCCCGATGGGCTGACCCCGAAGTGGACTTTCTGCTGGGGTACGGCCTTCCACAGGCTCGGCTCCGTGAGGGACTCATCGCGCTGGCGGACGCCATCGCTCGTGCTCCGGGCGAGATGCCCATTGAGATCGACTTGAGATTCGCGGACCAGGTTGTGGTCCGGAACACTGCTGGGAACTGACAACTATGCGCTCAAACCTCATTTGTGGCCTCGACATCGGGACGACCAAGACGTGTGCGGTCATCGGCGAGATCGTTGGCGATCCTCGTCGGCCCGGTCTGACCATCCTCGGGGTCGGCCAAGCCCGTACAGGCGGTCTCCGCGGCGACAGGGTCACGAACATCGAAGAGATGACCGAGTCGGTGCGGAAGTGCATCCAGGAAGCCGAACTGATGGCCGGTGCTTCGGTAGATCGTGTTTATGCCGGTATTGGTGGGGACCACATTCGAGCCACGAACTCCATGGGTGTCGTGGCCGTGCCCGAAGAAGACGTCACGCTGGACGATGTGAAGCGCTGCCACATCGTGGCCCGGGCGGTAGCGCTCCCGCCCGACCGCGAAATGTTACACGCGATCCCTCAGGAGTACCTGGTAGACCACCAGCGAGGTATCAAGGACCCACTCGGTATGGCAGGGGTGCGGCTCGAGGCCGAGGTCTTCCTCGTGACGGCGGCGATTACCGCGTCCGCCAACATCCGCAAAGCTGTGAATCGGGCAGGGTACCGCGTTCAGGAGCTAGTACTGGAGCCTCTCGCAGGTGCCAGAGCGGTTCTAACAGAAGACGAAAAAGAAGTCGGCGTCGCCATGGTCGAGATCGGTGCTTCGACCACTGACGTTGCGGCTTACTATGAAGGCAAGGTCCAGCACGTCGCGATTCTGCCCTTCGGTGGGAACACGTTGACGCAAGACTTGGTCCGCGGACTCTCAGTCCCGTATGCAGAGGCACAGAAGGCCAAAGAGCACTATGGGACTGCGTTCGCTCAGTTGGTCGATCCTCGGGAGACCGTCGAAATGCCCGGACCTTCACCGGGACAGATGCGGGCCGTGGCCCGCGAGCTCATCGCACACATCGTCGAGCAGAGGCTGGACGAAATGTTCGGGCTCGTCCAAGGCGAACTCCAGGACAACGACCTACTCGACAAGCTGGGGGCCGGAGTGGTGCTCACGGGTGGCACAGTCGCCATGCCAGGCATCATGGAGTTGGCCCAACAGATTTTTGCCTCTCCGGTACGCCTCGGCGTGCCGGGTGAGGGGCTTGCAGGACTCGCCGACTCCGTCGCGCGTCCGCGCTTCTCGGTTGCGGCTGGGCTCGCACTCTGGGGAGCTGACCGATTTGCCGAAACCGGCCGTGGTGCCTCGACTGTTACGTCGGGGATGTTCACCAAGCTCGGCACTTGGCTCAAGGAGTTTTTCTAGTGGGTGCCGCTAGGGCCGGCACCCGTCACGCTTTTTTATTCCAACACTCCGCTAGGGAGGAGACATGATGATCTTCGAGTTTGAGGACACACCGAGCCAGAACGCCAAGATGAAGGTGATCGGGGTCGGCGGCGCAGGCGGGAATGCCGTAAACCGCATGATCGACGAGGACCTGGAGGGCGTCGAGTTCATTTCCATGAACACTGACGGCCAGGCGCTCAAAGCCTCACGTGCGCAGGTAACTCTGCAAATCGGGAAGAAGCTCACCCGTGGTTTGGGTGCAGGTGCGCGGCCGGAAGTCGGTCGGCAGGCGCTCGCCGAGAGTGAAGAGGACGTGCGTCGAGCGCTGGATGGCGCGGACCTCGTGTTCGTGACCGCCGGAATGGGTGGTGGTACGGGAACCGGTGCCGCTCCGATGGTCGCGGAGATCGCGCGGGACATGGGAGCGCTCACGATCGGAGTCGTGACGAAGCCGTTTTCGTTCGAGGGCCGGAAGCGTGAGCGCCAGGCGAACCAAGGCTTAGCCGAGCTCCGCCGCTGCGTCGACACCATGATCGTCGTTCCGAACGATCGTCTCATGGCCGTCGTCCCCAAGGGCACCTCGTTCCGCAATGCGCTCAAGAAGGCGGATGAAGTCCTGTTGAACGCAACGCAGGGCATCAGTGACCTGATCCGCGTGACCGGTGAGATCAACGTCGACTTCGCTGACGTGCGCACGATCATGTCGTCCAGAGGCCCAGCGCTCATGGGTTCTGGCTTCGGTGAGGGCGACAACCGCGCCCAAGAGGCCGCTCAGGAAGCCATATCCTCGCCGCTACTCGACGACGTGTCGATTACGGGGGCACGAGGAGTTCTCATCAACATCACTGGAGGCCTGGATCTCGCGATTGACGAGGTCACGCTGATTTCCTCCATTATCCAGGAAGAAGCGGGTGACGAGGCCGAGATCATCTTTGGCGCTGTGCACGACCCGGAACTCGAAGGCAAGATCCGCGTGACGGTGATTGCCACGGGCTTCGATTCTGCGGTAGACGAGAAGATCATTCCGGGCAACTTCCGGGGTACTCGTCCGCAGTCACAGGCAGCCGCCGCTCCGGTTCAGAATCCGGTGCTCGAAATGCCGCAGTTCCAGGAGCAGAAGCGGGTTGCAGTGGGTGGCGGTCGTGATGAGGAAGTTCTTCCGCTGAGCAGATTTCCAGAGCGGACCGTGTCTCGCGATCAGCTCGTTGAGCTGGACATTCCGACGTTCATCCGTCGCCAAATGGACTGACCGGATTCCCTAGCCCGGTTATGTTCTGAGGCGATGGACCGCCCGGCGGAGACGTCCGCCGGGCGGTTGTAGCGTCTTTATTTGATGAAGTCGGAAGCGCAGAGCAGGGGATAACTGATTCAGTGAGCATCCGTCACGCGACATTGAAGCGTCTCGTGATCGCGGCGATCGCCGTGGTCACGTCGTCGTGTACGGTAGATAGTGCCCCTGATGTGGGCATGATCGATCCGGTTTATGCCGAGCCTGCCGAGGACATCAGGATCTTGGCGTTGGGCCGTGGCCAAACCATCGGACAACTGCTGGACGGCGCTGTCTCTTACAACGAACAAGCGTCGCTCCTTCTGGCCTTCCGGGAGCATGCGAGCCCTAGACGCATGCGCCCTGGGACGGAGATCACACTCCGATACCGTCCTGAGGACGAGTGGCTGAGAGGCGTTGACGTCCAGATCAACCGAGATGAGTCGGTACGCCTGACCCGAGACGAGGTTGGCTGGTCGTCAGGTCTCATCACCACACCCGTGTATGTAGATACAGTGTTCGCGTCGGGCTCGATCGAGACCGTCTTGTGGACCGCCGTTGTTGGTAATCCGGCGCTGGCCAGTATGCCTGCGGGTGACAGGAATCGGCTCATCGACCATTTGGACCGTGTCTTCCAGTGGCAGATCGACTTCTCGAGTCAGATCAGGGTCGGCGACACATACCGATTCGCGTTTGAGCGAGAGGTGCGGCCGGACGGGTCCATGCGGGCGGGGCGCCTGCTGTCGGCTGAACTGGTGAACAGTGGTGAACCCTACTACGCGGTGTGGTTCGACCCCAACGGAGACGGAGACGGGTCGTACTTCGATCTCGAGGGTAACTCGGTGCGACGTGCCTTTCTGTTGAAGCCGCTCTCGTACCGTCGTATCTCGGGTCGTTTCAGCAGCTCGCGGTTGCACCCGATTCTGAAGACTTGGCGGGCCCATCGCGGGATCGACTACGCCGCCGACGCGGGTACGCCGATTATGGCCACTTCTGACGGCGTCGTTGTGCACCGGGGACCCAAGGGCTCCTTCGGAAACACGGTTGAGATCCGTCATCCCAATGGGTTTATCACCCGATACGCACATCTGAGTAATTTCCGATCTGGAGTGAGCCTCGGTACACGGGTCCACCAGACGGATATCATCGGGTACGTAGGTATGACAGGCAGTGCGACCGGGAATCATCTCCACTACGAGATGCTTCGCGGCGGACAGCAGATGGACCCCTTGTCGGTGGATCTACCCGCGGGGGATCCGGTGCCGTCTGAAGACAGAGTGCTCTGGCTTGGCCATATGGCGACGCGGGTGGCCCTTCTCGAGTCGATTCCGGGAGCGGGGCCGGTCCGTACAGCGTCGGCCGACTCCGAGGATCCCTCGGATGACGACCACGGGGGAGCATCGCCGTTCCGACAGTGATTCAGGTTCTCTCTTTCCTCGCGCTCGCGGTTGTCGTGGCGGGCTACGCCTTTTGGGTCTATAGCCGGGCCGAGCTCCCCGTTCGCGGCAGCCGGTGGATGGCGACTGTGCGTGCCTCAGTATTGGTCCTCATTCTTGCCCTGCTTTTTGACCCCCGTCTTCCCGGCACGAATCAGCCCGGGCTTTCCCCCCATTGGGTCGTGCTGGATGCCTCGCTGAGCATGTCTGCCGGCCCACAGGGCCGAACCCCGTGGGACCTGGCTCAGGTCAGAGCGCAGCAGCTGGTAGACGATGGATGGACGCTCGTTTCACTTGGCGGTGCCGCGGACCCGACCGGAGCCGGCCCGTCGGGTTCCGAGACGCGCTTGGCGCCGGTGCTCGAACGTGCGGCCGAATCGGGAGCCCGGGATGTGATCGTGCTATCCGATCTGAGGATCGAGGACGTGCCGAGCGTACGCGCGGCCCTAGAATCCCTGCCGCTGCAGGTAGAGTTCGAAGCCATGGGCGACGCGATCTCCAATGTCGGCGTATCCTCCTTCGACGTCCCGGATGCGCCGCGTCCCGGGGAAGAGGTTGTGGCCGACGTCGAGGTGCACGGCCACGGAAACGACAGCGTGACGGTTGATGTCTTCGCCAACGGAGCGCAGGTCGGATCGGAGCGCGTGATCTTGCCGGCCCCAGGGCTTCGCCGAACGGTCCCGGTTGGGATCACAGTGCCGGGAGAAGGAGGGCGCGTTCGCTACAGTGCGCGTGTGAGCGCCAGCACGGACGACTTCCAATCCGATGACGAAGCGATCGCATACGCATCTGTTGGATACGAAGAGGACGCCCTCGTCCTGGTCTCGCTCTCGCCCAACTGGGAGCCACGGTTTTTGTTGCCGGTGCTGGAGGATGTCACGGGTCTTCCTACGCTTGGTTATCTCCGCGTGGGTCCCGATCGCTTCTTGCCGCTCGGCCGAGCGTTGGAGCGCGCCGCGCCCGTAGACTCGTCTGTAGTTGCACAGGCCGTTCGCGACGCTGAGTTGGTGGTCGTGCACGGGCTCGGAGGCTCGGAGGACCCTTGGGTGACTTCGCTGGCGCAGCGTCCGGGGCGCACCGTGATTATTCCGAACGACGCCATCGCAGCTGAACTCGTAGGCGTAAGTGCTGCTGCACCAAGGTCGGGCGAGTGGTACGCGTCAGGAGATGTACCCTCGTCGCCGCTGTCCGGTGAGTTGGCGGGAGCTTCGCTCTTGGGGCTGCCCCCCCTGAGCGACGTAATAGTCCCAGACGTTCGCTCGCGTATCAGTGCACCTTTGGAGTTGCAGTTTCGCGGGACAGGTGCTCCGGAAGCTGCCCTCCATTTGATGGACCGAGTGGACGGCCGCCGCGTTGTGATGCTCGCGTCGGGCTTTTGGCGGTGGGCCATGCGTGAGGGTGATGGACATGATGCCTATCGGCGCCTTTGGTCTGGTGTCGCGGGCTGGCTTCTGGAAGATGACGACGTCGCGCCGCCGGAACCGCGTCCGACAGCCTGGGTCTTCAACAGAGGAGACGCGGTCCGCTTCAGCGTTCCAGGGGATACCGTCGCGTACCGGGTGGTCGTGCCGGAGGCGCGTGTGGACACCGTCCTTACGGGCGGAATGACCGTGTTTGGTGAGTTTCCGCCGGGCGAGTACTCCTACCGGGTGGATGACAGCGCCGGAGACGTAGTCAGCCAGGGGCGTTTCGACGTGTCGGCTGCTACGGCGGAACTGGTGCCTCCTCCTGCGACCTTCGATTCTGTTGCAGTCATGGCCGCTTCTGCGGCACCTGGTGATGTGGGCCGTCCGTTGCGGACGTTCGCCTGGCCGTATCTGCTGATCCTGATGCTCCTGTGCGGAGAATGGGTCTTTAGGCGACGGAGTGGGCTGAGGTGACCCGGCTCTTTAAGAAGAAGCTCGAGCGCAAGAAGGGCATCTGGAAGCGCGTCGTGGATTTAGCCCTCACAGATGTGCGGGTGGCAGCGGGTGGAATCGACAACGACTCCCTTGAGAGTTTGGAAGAGCGGCTCATTGCGGCCGATTTTGGTGTTCCGGCGACGCTGCGGCTCGTCGACCGCGCGGAAGAAGCCCTCCGTCGAGGGAAGGCACGTGGCTCCTCGGGCGTGAACGCCACGCTTCGCGAAGAGATCGCGGCCATTGTGGACGGCGGTGAAGACGCCCACCTAAGAGCGGCGGAGAGCGGCCCTACGGTCTACCTCATGGTCGGGGTGAACGGAGTCGGCAAGACGACCTCGGTGGCCAAGCTGGCCAACCATCTGGTGCGAGACGGCCGCTCGGTCATGGTTGCTGCAGCGGATACCTTCCGCGCCGGTGCCGTCGAACAATTGGCTATGTGGGCTGAGCGCATTGGAGCAGACTTCCTGAGGGGTCAGCACGGTGGCGACCCCGCGGCAGTTGTTTACGATGCCCTGGAAGCGGCCGAAGCTCGCGGAACGGACGTTCTCTTGATCGACACGGCGGGCCGGCTCCACACGAATCAGGGGTTGATGAAGGAGCTCGAGAAGATCGACCGCGTCGTGCGCCGTCGGATCGAAGGTGCGCCGCACGAGACACTCATGGTGCTCGACGCGACCGTTGGGCAAAACGCGGTGCGGCAGCTCGAGGCGTTCAGAAAATGCGTGGATGTGAGTGGGATCGTGCTTGCGAAGATGGATTCGTCCGCTCGCGGAGGGATCGTGGTCGCTCTGAAGCAGGAGTTCGGAGTACCGGTCAAGCTCGTGGGGACCGGAGAAGCGTTGGAGGATCTGCACAGCTTCGATCCGGATGCCTTCGTGGAGGGAGTTTTCGGCACATGACCCGGGCGTGAGTTACTCACAGCTCGATCGGCCTGCCCAGTTCTTGAAGGGCGTAGGGCCCAAGCGTACGGATGCGCTGGCCCGGATGGGCATCGGGACGGCCCGAGATCTCTTGTACCACGTGCCGAGGCGCTACGACGACGCTTCGACGGTCACACCGATCGGACAGCTCGAGGTGGGCGCCGATGCCACGGCTGTGGGGCGCGTGCGCTCCAAAGGTGTGATTCCCACGCGAAAAGGGCTCCGTATCTTCCAGGTCGTGCTCGAGGATGCTTCCGGCATGCTCACGATTGCGTGGCCCGGTCAGCCGTGGTTAGAGCGCAAGATCAAGGAAGGGGACGTACTCCTTGTCAGTGGCCCCGTGCGGTTTTTTCACGGAAAGCAGCTGCAGCCGCGTGAATACACGCTCCTGGCTCGGGCGGGGGAGGACCCCTCGGACGAGGGGAAGATCTTCGCCAGTTACCCTGCCAGCGAAGAGGTTCCACAGTGGGTTCTCCGCCGCATCTTCGAGGCCAATCTCGATGAGCTCTTGGGGTTTGCTGACGAGGACGAATATATGGACCCGGCGGAACGGGCCGCCTCGGGCTATCTAAGCCTCGAAGAGGCGCTTACCGCGCTCCACCGGCCGACCCGACTGAGCGATGCTGAGGCGGGGCGGCGCAGACTCGCCTACGATGAGTTGTTCATGCTCCAAATCGTTCAGGCACAGGCGCGGCGGAAGGCTGCGGAGGAATCTCCGGGCATTACCCACGTCCGTACGAACATTCTCATTCGCCCCCTGCACGACACGCTGCCCTTTGCCCTCACAGAAGCCCAGGCTGCGGTTCTCCGTGAGATCACGGACGACATGTGTTCGCCCCGCCGCATGAGCCGACTGCTCCAGGGTGACGTCGGTTCTGGAAAGACAGTGGTGGCGCTCTTCGCGATGCTGCTCGCGGTGGAGGGAGGATTCCAGGCGGCGCTCATGGCACCCACGGAGATCCTTGCCGAGCAGCATGCCAGAAAACTCGGAGAGATGTTGGCGCCGCTCGGGCTCGAGACAGTGCTTCTGGCGGGCAGTCTATCGGGGGCAAAGCGGAGGAGTGCCATAGAGGCGATTCAGGCTGGAGCGTCTATCGTCATCGGGACGCACGCTTTGATTCAAGACAGCGTGTCGTTCAAGAACCTCGGCCTCGTTGTCGTTGACGAACAGCATCGGTTCGGCGTTCGGCAGCGCATGGCGCTTAGTGAACAAGAAGGGCCGCGCCCGGACACGTTGGTCATGTCGGCGACGCCGATCCCTCGTTCGCTCGCAATGGCTCTCTATGGTGACGTCGATTTGAGTGTCTTGGACGAGTTGCCCCCGGGAAGGCTGCCCGTGAAGACCGCACTCCGGATGCCGGATCGCCGAGACGGCGTGTACTCCTTCATCGACGCTCAATTGGCAGAGGGCCGTCAGGCCTACATCGTTTACCCGCTGGTGACGGAGTCCGAGAAAGTGGATCTCCTCTCCGCGACGGAAGAGTTCGAACGCCTCAGCACCGAGGTGTTCCCCGGGCGGCGCCTGGGGCTCCTTCACGGCCAGCTGAAGTCTGCCGAAAAGGACCGCGTCATGCGTGCGTTTTTGGCAGGTGAGTTGGACCTCCTTGTATCCACGACGGTGATCGAGGTTGGCATCGACGTGGGGAACGCCACGGTAATGGTGATCGAACACGCTGAGCGGTTCGGCCTTTCCCAACTCCATCAGCTGCGCGGACGTGTCGGTCGCGGTGCCGATGAGAGCCACTGCATTTTGATCGCGGAACCGGGTGAAGGCTCCATGGAGCGGCTCAAGATCTTCCGGGACACGAGTGACGGTTTTGAAGTGGCGCGGGCGGATCTCCGCATTCGGGGCCAGGGTGACCTCTTCGGAGCCCAACAGCACGGCCGGGACCCGGTACTCCTCTTCGCGGACCTACTCACGGACGAAGAGCTCCTGGTTCACGCACAACGCGATGCCCGTGCGCTTATCGAGTCGGATGCGGACTTGTCGAACCCTGATCATGCCAAGCTCAGGTCGCTGGTCGAGGCCCGGTACCGAGATCGCATCGAGATGTTTGGCGTCGGCTAGGCGGCCGCACGTACATGCCTCCGGAGGCCAAGCTTGTGCCTACATCTAGACGCCTGACGCCATCGGGTGTTTTCTTCTCGGGCGATGGTCCGCGCCGGAAGTCCTCCGGCCCAATCAGATGAGTTCGAACGAATCCATGGTCGATATCAAGCGGCTCGGCGCTCACGTCGGGGAAAGTGTCACGGTACGAGGCTGGGTCGAGGCGACCCGGGGGCACGGAAAAGTGGCGTTCATCGTCCTTAGAGACGGTACGGGGACACTTCAGGGTGTGGTCGTGAAGAGTGTGGTGAACGAGTCCGAGTGGGAGTTATACGGCTCTCTTACCCAAGAGTGTGTCGTCGCCCTTACGGGGGAGGTCAAGGAAGATGCGCGCGCTCCGGGAGGGTACGAGCTAGGCATCTCCTCTATCGAGTTGATCTCGCCGTCGGATGAGTACCCGATCCAGCCTAAGGAACACGGCGTCGATTTTTTGCTCGACAACCGGCACCTGTGGCTTCGATCTTCCATGCAACGTGCGGGCCTCAAGGTTCGATCGGAGATCTCGCAGGCGGTACACGACTACTTTTACAAGAACGACTTCGTCCGAATCGACACCCCGATCCTCACCGGTGCCATCGGTGAACACGCAGGATCGCTCTTCGAGACGGACTACTTCGGAGAGAACGCCTACCTCGCACAGACCGGCCAGCTCTACGTCGAGGCTGCTTGCCCGGCGTTCCAGAAGGTTTACTGCTTCGGGCCCACATTCCGTGCGGAGAAGTCCAAGACGCGTCGGCACCTCACCGAGTTCTGGATGATCGAGCCCGAAGTCGCGTTCAACGATTCGGACGACAACATGCGCCTCCAGGAGGACTTCATCTCCTACCTGGTCGAACGCGCGCTTGAGAACTGTTCGGAAGAACTCAAGGTGCTGGAGCGGGACACGAGCAAGCTCGAACACATCAAGCCGTCCTTCCCGCGTGTGAGCTACACGGAGGCCGTGGAGATTCTCAAGGCCAAGGGCTCGGACATCGAATGGGGTGCGGACCTCGGAGCGGGGGATGAGGCCACGATCATGGAGGACTATGACCTGCCCGTCTTCGTGTACAACTACCCGAAGTCGGCGAAGGCCTTCTACATGAAGGAGAACCCGGACGACCCCCGCACGGTTCTGTGCGACGATCTGCTCGCTCCCGAGGGATACGGAGAGATCATTGGTGGGTCGCAACGCGAGGACGATCTGGATCGACTCACGGCCCGCATTCATGAGGAAGGGCTGCCTGAGGAAGCGTATAAGTGGTACCTCGACCTTCGGCGGTTCGGCTCGTTCCCTCATTCAGGCTTCGGCCTGGGGCTAGAGCGGACAGTCGGATGGATCACCGGTCGTCACCACATTCGGGAGATGATCCCGTTCCCGCGCCTCACGAACCGTTTGTACCCATAGCGTAGGAAGCCAGCCCGTGCCCCGCGCTGTTCTCGACATGATGGACCGTCGCCCCATATGGGCGATGCCCGCTTGGGTGCCTGACGAAATTCGAGACGCACTACCGAGCGGGTGGGATCTCGTCGTCAACGACGAAGAGACGGATGGTTCGGGGGACGGAGCGGCACGAGTAGCACCCAGGGTGTTGGACGCTGTCGCTGAAGCAGAGGTCTACTTCGGGTACGGGATACCTGCCCAGCTCGTGGATGCCGCGCCCCGGCTCGCGTGGGTGCATTCAGGAGCGGCCGGCGTGGGAAGCTCACTGACGCCGTCGTTGATTGATCGAGACATCGTCTTTACGAACTCGGCCGGGATTCACGCCGATCCGATGGCGGAGACGGTATTGGGGATGCTCCTCTTCTTCGGGAGGGGGCTCCACTTGGCGGTACAGAACCAACGTGCCTCGCAGTGGAATACAGAGCCGTATTACGAGGCCGGGGCCCCACTCAGCGAACTCGGAGCCTCAACCGTTGGCATCGTCGGCTATGGCGGTGTCGGTAAAGGAGTCGCTCGTCGGGTGGCTAGCCTCGGAGCGAAGGTCATCGCCCTGAAGCGGACCGAGCCCAAGCCAAGTGACAAGAAATTAGCGAGCATGGCCGGCGGGGCGCTCGATGCCGACGTGGAGTTGGTGCATGGAGAAGCTGGCCTGGCCTATCTCCTCTCGCGGAGCGACGCGGTCGTGCTGACGGTCCCGGAAACGGATCAGACCAGGGGAATGATCGACGGGGGGGCGTTTTCGCGAATGAAGGCGGGAGCTGTGTTGATCAACGTCGCGCGGGGGAAGGTCGTGGACGAAGATGCATTGAGCAGGGCGCTCCAAAGCGGACATCTCCGAGGGGCTGGGCTCGATGTGTTTTCGAAGGAGCCGCTGGTGGCCGGGAGTCCGCTCTGGGGATTACCGAACGTACTGGTCACACCGCACGTGTCCGCGGTGACTCGAGGATTCTGGAGGCGGGAGGCGGACCTCATGCTCCATAATTTGCGGTGTTATTTGAATGGTGCCGAACCGTCGCAGTGGCGCTGCGTGGTCGACCAGGACGCAGGCTACTAGTCGGTTCGGCTCGCCTCTCGTGCCTTCAGTTCGTCCCAGAGCCCGTCCAACACGGGAAGCCCCGCGGTCGGGACGTCGATCCCGCGTTCTCGAGCCAGCCGTTCCAGTGCCTCGAAGCGACCCTTGAACTTCTCATTCGCAGATGCAAGCGCCGTGGTGGGATGACGACCTACGAGCCGTGACAGGTTGACGACTGCGAAGAGGAGATCACCGATCTCTTCCTCGATCAGAGCGTCATCATCGGCTTCGATCGCCCCGCGAACCTCGAGCAGCTCTTCTTTGACTTTAGCGTAGGGTCCCTCGAAGTCGTCCCAGTCGAAGCCGACAGAGGCGACGCGTTCTTGAATGCGAAAGGATTTGGTGAGCGGGTCGAGTCCCTTAGCCAGCCCATTGAGCGCGCCATCCGTACTGCCTCGTTCTTCGGCCTTGAGAGCTTCCCAGCTGAGCTTTTCGCCGTTGCCGAAGAGGTGAGGATGCCGGCGAATCATCTTCTCTTCGAGGTGCCCGTAAACGGTGTTCGAGTCCAAGTCGCCTTTCTCCTCTGCGACGACGATCTGGAAAGCGAGGTTGAGGAGAAGGTCTCCGAGTTCACCGGCGAGTTCGTCGGGCGAGCCCTCGCGGATCGCATCGACGACTTCATGCGTCTCCTCCAGCAGGTGCGGGATGAGCGACTCAGCCGTTTGTTCGGCGTCCCATGGACAGTTCTTGCGAAGGAACTCCACGAGTCGTAAGGCTCGATCCAGCGTGCCTGGACCCGCGAAATGATGGGTATCTGCCACTGTGTCAGTCTCTGGTTCGCTCATGCCTCGCTCCGCCTCGCTTCTTCAATAGCCACAAGGTTTCTGGCATCTTTGTTCCGCCATGTCAACGCACCTTCGAGATAGAGCCTGGATGGAAGTTCAGGCCGATGCGCTAATCCGTAATGCCCAGGCTGTGCGAGCCTCGGCCGGGGATGGCGCACGCCTGATACCCATGGTCAAGGCGGACGCCTATGGGTTGGGCGTCGATGGCGCCGTACGAGCGCTCGAAACGCTTGATCCGTGGGGTTTCGGCGTGGCTACCGCCGCCGAAGGCGTCGCCCTTCGTCGGTCCGGGGTTGAGTTGCCAATCGTGGTCGTGAGTCCGTTGCCGCCTTCGGCTGTGGATTCGGCGGTACGGGCCGGGCTTCAGATAAGCGTTTCGAACGCGGAAGGGCTGGCAGCAGTAGAGGCAGCGGGGTGCCGTGCGGGACGTGAGGTCGCCGTACACGTGGAAGTCGACACCGGGATGGGGCGAGCCGGATTTGACTGGCGACAGGTCTCGGAATGGGCGCCGCTGGTCGCGGCGGCAGCAGACGGCTGCGTCGTTTGGGCCGGCTGTTATACCCACCTCCACTCGGCAGACGAGGGGCCCGAGACCGTTCGTGACCAGTGGGGCCGCCTAAGGGAGACCCTCAATGCCATGGTCGTCCCTGACGGAGTCATGATTCACGTATTGAATTCGGCTGGAGCGATGCGCTTGCCGGAGTATGCCTGCGCTGCGGTGCGGCCCGGGATCTTCCTTTATGGGGGTCGCATCGGGGCAGGTCAGCCGGAGCCTGAGACGGTTGCGTCGGTCTGTGCTCGGATCGTGCACATCCGCACTGCCGAGGCCGGGGATACGGTAGGTTACGGTGCCACCTATGCGGCGGAGGCGCGGCAGCAATGGGCTACGGTGAGCATCGGGTACGGCGACGGGTTGCCCAGGGGACTCGGAAACACGGGTGATGCGCTGGTGGCTGGACGATGCGTGCCGATCATTGGGCGGATCTCCATGGACGTGACGGTGGTAAACATCACGGGTATTGCAGGTGTCTCCGTCGGAGATGTGGCGACATTCATTGGATCGGACGGAGACGAGAGAATCACAGTCGACGAAGTGGCAGAGCACGTGAACTCGATCAGTTACGAAGTACTGACCGGATTCACCCCTCGACTCCCCCGTATTTGGGTGGACCACGGTGAATGACGATCGGCTGGTCGCTGAGGCACGGGCGGTGATGGGGAACGCTTACGCTCCGTATTCGGAGTTCCATGTTGGGGCTGCATTGCTTGGTCAAGACGGTTCCGTTTATGTGGCGTGCAACGTCGAGAACGGGTCGTACGGTCTCACTGTATGTGCAGAGCGTGCCGCGGTAGGAAATGCGGTGGCGGCGGGTGTGCGTAATTACGTCGCTGTAGCGATCGTTACAGATGGGGATGGACCCGTGGGGCCGTGTGGAGCCTGCCGGCAAGTGCTAGCGGAGTTCGCTCCGACCATGCGCGTGATATCCGAAGCAGGTGGTAGACGTAGAGAATGGACCTTGGACGAGCTTCTGCCCGAGCCCTTTGATGGGCTCCTGGGTCGACCTGGTGGGATAGAGGATTGATCAGAAAAACTATAGATAGATCGCGCCTTGCCGCGTTCTTCAGCCTCACGGTCGTGTTTGCGGTGGCGTGTGCAGAAGAGACGCCCACGTCGTTGGACCCGGATCTTCTTCCGCCGGAGCCGATCACTGTGGAACTCCACTTCCCTTGGGAGGAGTTCGCCTCGAATCTGGCAGTCTTCGGTGGCTACGGCGCTCCGGCTGAACTCGGAACCGGTGTGCTCGCGAACGTCTTCGCTGGCACGCTGAATGCGCGGACGGTAGTCCGATATGGTGCGTATCCGACTGAGGTGTCTGTCCGGGACACGCTAGGGACCACGCGTCCTGACAACAACCTCACGTTCATCGGCGGCCGAATCGTGGCATACTTCGACACGATCGCCAGCACGAACGACGGACCGGTTACGCTCGCGCTCGGGGGACTCCAGCAGGAGTGGGACGTCGGAACCGTGACGTGGGAGAGTGCGGTAGACACGATCAACGACGACCGAGTCTGGAGTGAACCGGGTGCCGGTCCCGTCCTCGATTGGGGCACCGCCATTTGGGATCCCGCAGAAGGGGACTCCGTCACGTTCCTCATCGATTCGGCCATCGTGGCGAGCATGGCGGACACGAGTGACACTGGTCGAGGCGTTCGCCTCGAGGTTCTCTCCGAGGGCGTCCGACTCCAGGTGCTACGCACCTCCCTTCAGTTGAACACCCGCCCGAGCCTCAATCCTGATTCGACCTTCTACCTGTTTACGCCCCAGAAAGAGATCAGCTTTGTCTACGATCCGATCCCGGATCCTCCGCCCGACGGCATCCGGATTGGTGGAGCTCCGGCATGGAGGACGATCCTGGATATCGCCATGCCGAAGTTGATCCACGGTCCTCCTGAGCTGTGCGCCTCGGTCGGCTGTCCCGTCAGCCTCGACGCCGGGGAAGTTAATTTTGTGGCCATCGTTCTGACGAGCCGGACAACCGAAACCGCGTTTCAACCGACGGACACGATCGGCCTTGATGTGAGGCCGGTCCTCCTCAGGGCATCGCTTCCCAAAGCTCCGTTGGGCAACTCGCTCTTGGGGACGCTGGGGAAACGGGTCAGCCCTACGGCGTTCGGTGACGCCGCAGGCGAGGAGGTCGAGGTGCCGATCACGCTCTACGCGCAGGACCTCGTCCGTGGTGTGGACGCCGATGGTGATACGCCACCGATCAGTCTCGCACTAATGTCGGTGTTCGAGCCGGTGTCGATCTCGTTCGCGTCGTTCTACGGACCCGGCAGTGGCTTGGCGCCGTATCTGAAGTTGGTGATCACGGTCGCTCGACCGGTGGAGCTCCCATGATGAAGCGTGCAATTCTGGCAGCGGTGATGTTGTTCGTCGCGTCTCCGCTGGCTGCTCAGTCGATCTTCAACGCCGCAGGACTTGGGCTCCCGTCGGAGCCTGTCGATGGAAAGTCGCGAGCACTGGGGTCATTGGGAGTCGGGCTGTGGGGTGCGTCTCTTCAGCCAGGCGACCCCGCATCGGCTGGGATGCTTGTCGCGCCCAGCGCGATCATGGTGGCCCAACCGTCTTGGGTGGAATTCGACCGAAACGCGGGTGAGACCGGCTCTTCCCAAGGAAACCGGTTTCCGCTGATCGGCATCGGATATCCAGTTTTCAGCGGTATGTTCACCCTAACGTTCAGCTCCTTTCTGGATCAGCGCTTTGAGAGCGAACGGGAAGTGTCGTACCAACTCGAAGGCGAGTCTGGCCTGGCTACGGACGTGTTCGAACAAGACGGTGCCGTGTCCCAAGTGACCTTCGGTTATTCGAAGCAGATTCTCGAGTCAGCGGCGGTTGGGTTCAATGTCGGTCGGTATGCAGGTTCGCTGACTCGCCGCTTGAGTCGTGATTTTGGCGATGTGACTGACATCGGTTCGATTATTCCCTATCAAACGGGTGGGTTCTGGTCCTACTCCGGTGCGTCGATCACGGGCGGGTTTGTTACGGATCTTGGGGCAATCGCACGTGTCTCCGGTAGTGCTACTTGGTCTGGTGGGCTGTCGGCAAGCGCCTCCGATGACTCGGATGGCACGAACAAGGAGTTCGACCTGCCGCTCCAGTATCGGATTGGTGCGAGTGCGGTCTTAGCACCGGGCCTGAGGGTGGCCGCGAGTATGATGCGCGCGGACTGGTCCGGGATTGCGGCCGATCTCGCAGGCGCCGCTGCAGTGGGTGGTACTGGTGGCATGGGCATCGGCCTCGAACTGTCGCGAGCACGCCTCCTCGGGACTCCGGCGCCGCTTCGGTTAGGCTATCGCAAGACTGACTTGCCGTTCGCGTTCGGGACGTCCGCCGGTTCGGAGTCGATTCTGTCCACAGGCTTTGGCTTGACGCTCAACGAGACTGGCGGGGTCGTGCTAGCATCGGCGGACCTCGCCCTCGAGCGGGGAACTCGGACCGATTCGTCGCTCACAGAGAAATTTTGGCGGGTGACGATCTCGCTGAATATCTCGGGCTACTAGGCCGAAGCGGGAACCTCAGTGTCCGTCTACTATCAGACGTTCGGTTGTAAGGCGAACCAGTACGATACTGAGCGCATGCGCCAAGAGGCCGAGGCGCGTGGGGCTGGAACCACGAGCGACGTGTCAGGTGCAGACGTCGTTGTGGTCAATACCTGCACCGTAACGAACCAGGCGGACGCGGACGCACGGCGATACATCCGCCGGTTGCACCGCGAGAGGCCCGGTGCGCAGATCGTTGTCGCTGGCTGCTCCGCGGCGCTCAAAGCCGATGTCTACCGTGAGATGCCTGGCGTGACCTCGGTGATCGCGGGCCATGATCCCGTCGAAGTTGCCGGTCGGGTGAGCCCCGCCACTCCGGTCCAAATCGAGCTGCGGAGCTCACTCGATCGCATCGACTCGGAACCGATCGGTGGGGAACTGTTACGCACGAGAAGAGACGCATCTCGTGGATGGTTGAAAGTCCAGGATGGGTGTGATCGGAAGTGTTCGTTCTGTGCGACCCGACTCGCGCGCGGAGAGTCTCGCTCGAGGAGCCCGGAGGGCGTAGTCGCAGAGGCGCGGCTCTTGGCACGCTCGCATCCAGAATTGGTGATCACCGGGATCCACATCGGCCACTACGGCGTCGACCTCGAACCGTCATGGTCGCTGTCTCGCTTGCTCCGACTCTTGCTCGATGAGGTGCCGGACGTGCGCTTCCGACTCGGGAGTGTGGAAGCCACGGAGGTCGATGATCTCTTGATCGACCTATTGGCCGGCGCTGGTGGACGGGTGGCGCCGCATCTCCACATGCCGCTCCAGAGCGGAGCCGACCCGGTGCTCAAACGCATGCGTCGATGGCATACGCGGGAGCAGTACCGAGTCCGTGCGCTCGAGATCGCTGAGCGCATATCGCCTTTGGGCCTCGGTGCGGATGTGATCACCGGCTTTCCGGGAGAGACCGCAGAAGATCATGAGGCCACTCGATCGCTCATCGAGGAACTGCCATTCACCTACTTGCATGTCTTTCCGTATTCACCCAGGTCGGGGACCGTGGCTGCCGAGTTGCCCAATCCTGTCGTGCAGCGGGTCTCAGGAGAACGGAGCAAGGAGCTGCGGAGTCTCGTGCACCAAAAGGGTGGCGCCTATCGCGAGACCCGCGTCGGGCAAACGGCCGAAGTGGTTGTGGAAGGCAACGGTGGAACCGCGCTCACGGGGGACTATCTCAGAGTTGGGGTCGAGGATGGGGACCGCACTCGGCCCGCTACACCGGAGCTTCGCAGGGGCACGCTTCGAGGCGATGGTGACCATCTGTATATTGCATGGCACACAGAATCATCCGTCATTTCAGTATGACTGACCCCAAGACTCCGAAGCGCGCGTACGTCGAGACGTACGGGTGTCAGATGAACATCAGCGATGGTGAGCTGATGCAAGGCGTCCTCGCAGACGGCGGCTACACCATTGTGGACAGCCCCGAGGAAGCTGACGTCGTACTCGTCAACACGTGTGCGATCCGTGAGCATGCGGAGAGACGCGTACTGGGAAGAGTCTCGCAGCTGAATGGGCTCAAGCAGGAGCGCCCCGAACTCGTCATCGGTGTCACGGGCTGTATGGCTCAACGCATGGGTCAGACCTTGCTCGAGAAGGCTCCCTATGTTGACCTCGTCATGGGACCCGACGGATATCGAGGACTGGCGGACGCCCTCTCGAAGCTGGGAGATGGGGCAGCCCAGCCCGAATCCGAACCGGAGGTTCGGCGGAAGCGGGGCCCACAGTTGGCGGTTCTCGACTTGAGTTTGGGTGAGAACTACGAGGGACTCGAACAGCGTCGAGGCGATGGCCCGACGGCTTGGGTACCGATTCAGCGCGGCTGCGACCATCGGTGCACGTTTTGCATCGTGCCCTACGTGCGCGGGCCTGAGAAGAACCGTGACCCTCTCGAAGTGCTTGCGGAGATGCGTGGGTTGGCTGAGAGCGGCGTTTCGGAGGTCACTCTTCTTGGTCAGACCGTGAACTCGTATGAGCACGGGGACTGGTCGTTTCCGAGGCTGCTGTCCGAAGTGGCCAACGTGGATGGGATCCGGCGAGTGCGTTTCACGTCGCCGCATCCCAACGATGTGACGCCGGAGCTGGTCGAGGTCATGGCAGGTGAGATCGCGGTTTGCGAGCAACTCCATCTGCCGGCTCAGTCTGGAAACAACCGCACGCTCAAGCGAATGCTCCGGCGGTATACGGTGGAGAGCTTGATCGAGAAGGTGGAATTGGTCCGCGCGGCCATCCCGGATATCGCTTTGTCGACCGATATCATCGTTGGCTTCCCGGGCGAGTCGGACGACGAGTTCCGCGATACACTCGAACTGATGAAAACGGTGCGCTTCGATGATGCCTTCACGTACAAGTACTCGCTTCGTGATGGTACGCCGGCTACGCGATTCCCGGAGGATCAGTTCATCGAGCCGGAGCTGGCCCAGGCTCGCCTCGCCGAACTCATCGAAGTCAGCCGCGCGATCCAGGCGGAAATCAACGTCAGTGAGGTAGGGCGGACCGAGAGGGTCCTGATTGAGCGGCACGGCCGAGACGAGGGCCAGATCTTGGGCCGGACTCGCCGGAACAAGGTCGTAGTATTCGACGGAGACCTCGGACGCATCGGTGAGTATGCCGACGTGACGTTGGAAGGGACCACCGGTGCCACGTTTACTGGTAGGGAAGTGAAGGCTCCGGCACTCGCGGGGACGGTGTGAGTCGGTTCTTCGGGATCGTGGGCGTTTTGTTGGTTCTCGGACTCTCCATGGGTTTCGCGTCCCTCAATGGCGGGCAGCACGTTACGCTGCGTTTGGGGGTTGCGACCTTCTACGGCGTGCCGTTGACGGTTGTCGCCTTCGGTGGACTCGTGACGGGTATGGTCATCATGCTTGCCGCCGGCATCCATTCGGACCTCAAGGTCCGCAGGGTGCTTCGAGAACGTTTGGCGGACGAAATGCGGCGCGAGCGCGACCTGTTCATGGATGAAGATCAGGAGGAACTCTTCGACGGGAGTAAGGAAGAGGCTGAAAGCACCTAGGGACTGGAGGCCTCGACCCTAAATGGGTTCGTTGCCGCCGGTCGCCAATGCGGCGCTCGCCTTTGGGGCGGGGGTCGCACTGACTCGGTTCGGCGCACTTTGGTCAATCGCGCCGCTGATTGGTTCGGTGCTCGTTTTTTTGCCCATTCACCTATCACGGCGGCCCAGCCAGTCATGGGTGTGGTTGCCTCTCCTTCTCGCCGGCTTGTTTGCCGGGTCCCGCGTCTCTGGGGAGCCGGAGTGCGTTACGGACCGGAGTGCCTTGGTCGGACGCTTCCTCGCGGACCCAGTGGGCGGTTCCGCTCCGTTTCGGGTGGAAGCTTCCAGATGTGAGGTCCGCGTCGTGCTCGGCCAGCAAAGTGCCCCCGCCGGCCATCGGGTTGTGCTGGACGGCGCCTGGCAGGAAGGACGGTTCCGGCCGTGGTTCCGAGCGGCACGCGTAGAGCTGGCGGAGGACCCATCCTCGCTCCGGTGGGCGTCCGTCCGGTGGGCCGGCGTCCGCTGGCGGGCGTCATTGGTGGACCGTCTGCGCCGACAGTACGGAGACCGAGCCCCTCTCGTGTCTGCGTTGATTCTTGCGCGACGTGAAGGACTCGATCCGGACGTGCGTGATGCATTCGCGCGCGTCGGCATCGCCCACCTCTTGGCGATCTCCGGATTCCATGTGGGCGTCTTTGGCGGAATCGTCATGGCCATCTTGCGACTGGGTCGACTCTCTAGACGTAGGGCCTCTGTCTTGAGCGCCGTCGTCACCTGGGTTTATGTGGCGGTGCTCGGCTTTCCTGACGCGGCATGTCGTGCAGCGCTGATCATGGCTTCGGTGGCGGTGTCCAACGGACATGGCAGGCCGCCGGCCCGGTGGGGCGCGCTCGGCAGCGCTTTTTTGATTCTCATTGTGCTCGATCCAACCCGATTATGGAGCCCAGGGTTTCAGCTTTCATTTGCGGGTGCCGGAGGTCTGGTGGCTTTGTCACCACTACTCACAAAGGCACTTCGTGACGCCACCGCAGGGAAGATGCCGAGACCCGTGGCAACTGCGCTTGCTGCGGGGGCGGCTGCCACGCTCGCCACTCTGCCGATCGTGTCATGGCACTTCGAGCGGATCTCGGTTGTCGGTATTCCCGTGACGCTCCTGGCGAGCCCTATCGTGAGCCTGGCGGTTCCCGGGGCACTGGTAGGGCTCTTCTTGGACATGGTGTTCGAACCGGCGGGGGACTTCATCGCAGGGGGTGTGGATCTACTCCTAGCTGTGCTGGCCACAGGAGCGGAGGGGATCGCCCGGCTCTCTTGGGCGAGCACCTGGGTGTCTCGATCGACCGTGAACGCGCTAGCCGTGGGGGCGGCACTTGGGCAGTTGGCTGCCCGTTACAGCGGGCTGCGGCTCGGCGCGCGGCGCCTGAGGGTTGTCGCATACATGGCCGCGATCGGTCTGTTGTGGCCGGTCCTGCTGTCGTGGACAGGGCGTGGTCAGGTCCAGCTCGTGTTCATCGACGTCGGCCAAGGTGATGCCGTAGCCATCAGAACGCCCCGCGCGCGGTGGTTGCTCATCGACGCAGGACCTCCTCAACGCGGAAACGGTCAACACCCTGTCGTGAAGGAACTCCAAGCGCACGGAGTCCAGAAGCTCGAAGCGTTGGTGCTCACCCATCCAGACCTAGACCACTTCGGCGGGGCTCTCGATGTGATTGGATCCTTTCCGGTCTCAGAGATCGTCGATCCCGCGCGACCCAGTCCCAAGGCCGGCTTCATCGACGTCCTTGAAGCCAGTCGGGATCGCGGCATCCGTTGGCGGAGAGCTGCCGCAGGCCAGAGTTGGAGCATCGACGGTATTACTCTCGAGGTCTTGGCGCCCGCGGACAGCCTGATGGAGGCAGACACGGAGGCGAATGCATCTTCCGTTGTACTTTGGCTCACATGGGGTGATTTCGACGCTATTTTGACCGGGGACGCTCCAGCGGAGGTCGAGCGCTCCATCTCCTCGCGGTTTAGCGGCCGGGTTGAAGTGCTGAAGGTGGGCCATCACGGGAGCACGACCTCTTCGGATTCACTCTTTCTTGCCCGGACCCGGCCCAAGGTGGCCGTCGTGTCTGCGGGGCGTAACAACCGTTTCGGGCATCCGGCGCCTGCGGTCTTGGGCCGACTCGAGCGCGTCGGGGCCCTCGTCTCCCGAACGGACCTCGACGGAACCATTAGGGTGATCGGCAGAAGGGACGGGAGTTATTCCATTATTGGCGCCCGAGACTGACAGTAGTCCGCGGTCCGGAAGACTGCCGTGGCGTTGACCTGCTTACGCAGCGTTTCTATCCTCGGTAGCCCTCGTCACGGCTTTCTATCCAAGCCAAGCGTACAGGACCCCGCTCTCGATGCTCGAAAGTCACGTTGTCACCATCTCCCGTTTCTTGGTGGATCAGGAGCGGGACGCACCTGCCGCCACCGGGGCCTTCACGAGCCTCCTTCACGATATCGCCCTAGCAGCTAAGGTGATCGGGCGAGAAGTGAACAAGGCAGGTCTCGCAGACATTCTTGGTGATGCTGGTGGTCGCAACGTCCACGGGGAGACGGTTCAGAAGCTGGATGCGTTCGCAGACCAGGTCATGTACCGTGCCTTGGACCATACCGGCCTCGTTGCCTGCATGGCATCAGAGGAGCACGAAGAATTCATCCCGATCCCGGACAAGTTCGATGCCGGTGAGTATGTGGTGATTTTTGATCCGCTCGATGGTTCGTCGAACATCGATGTGAACGTGTCGATCGGCACAATCTTCAGTATCCATTGCAAAGTCAGTACGGGTGAGCGGGGAACACTGGACGACTGTCTCCAGCCGGGAAGCCGCCAGGTAGCCGCTGGATATGTGCTTTACGGCTCCTCGACCATGCTCGTGTATACCACCGGGGCCGGTGTCCACGGCTTCACGCTGGATCCGTCCCTGGGTGAATTCGTACTGAGCCACCCCCAAATGCGCTTCCCTGACCCGCCCCGGAAGATCTATTCGATCAACGAAGCGTATTTTGCCCGGTGGTCGCAGGGTCAGCAGCGCCTGGTGAGTCATTTGAAGACGGACGGTGGATTCGGATCTCGTTATATCGGATCGCTTGTCGCAGACTTCCATCGGACGCTTTTACAGGGCGGGATCTTCATGTACCCCGGAGATTCCATCAATGGGGCCGGAAAGCTCCGGCTTCTCTATGAAGCGGCACCCATGGCGATGGTCGCTGAACAAGCTGGAGGCCGTGCCAGCACTGGATTTCAGGACATCATGGACGTCATCCCCGAGGCACTCCATCAGCGAGTCCCGCTCTACATCGGATCAGCGGAGTTTGTGGATCTGGCGGAGCGACTATTGAGAGAAGGCTCAGAAATCTGAGGGTAGGTGGTTTTCCGCTTTCCCTCAGAAAGCTGATGACTCCCTAAGGCGTTGTCTTGCAATGATTTAGGTTGAGTCAAAAAGTGGCATTGTTATTGCTCCAATCATTCTCGGTTCTATATGCCCACTCGGGGCAAGTCATCCATTCCTAAACGGAATTCAGGTGAAATGAAGTTTTTTAAGTATTTGACTCTCGCAGCGCTGGTGACAGTCGCTGCTTGTGAAGAAGGAGAAGCGCCGGTTATCGTCGCTCCTCCGGTCACAGGCACGGTGTCCGGCGTAGTCACGCTCGAAGGCTCGGCTGCTTCTGGTGTATCCGTGGGTCTGTCGTCTGGCGTTAGCGCGACGACGGACGGATCCGGCGCATACTCCTTCACTGGAGTTACAGCCGGTTCGTACACGGTAACCATTAGCGGATTCGCCTCCGACGCGAGTTTTGCCGCCACAGTCATGGCCGTCACGGTTTCGTCGGCTGGTCAGGTGGCCACTGCTAACTTCAGTGGTTCGTACATTCGGACCTCGGCCATTCTTGGTTCGGTTACCGGCGGCGGCTTAGGCCTAGCCGGGGTGACCGTTTCGCTCACCGGGGGGGCTTCGCTCAACGGGCAGGCTTCGCTCAACGCTGCGGCCACCACGACGACCGGCACCGGCGGCGACTACTCCTTCAGCGGTCTCCGCGCTGGAACCTACACGGTTGCAGTGTCCGGCTTCGACGACAGCACCTACAGCTTCGCAGCCACGTCTGAGTCGGTGACGCTGGGTGTTGGTTCTTCTGAGGTTGTGAGTTTCGGTGGTTCACTGCTCACGACGGCCATGATTACGGGCCGTATGTTCCTTGACGAGAACGACAAAGACAACTCGTTCAGCGCTGGTCTCGAGGACAACCTCTCGGTGGCAGGTGTTACCGTCACGATCGAGGGTGTTCTGGTAGACAACACGTCTACTGTTGTCACAGCTGCTGATGGTACCTTCTCGGTGTCGGATCTCGCTGCTGGTACCTACCGCGTGACGCTCACGATGGGTGCCCCAATTCCGGGCATGGTCACGTTTGGCGGCACCAACCCGCAGTTGATCACCTTGACGACGGGTTCGACCGGAACGGTCGACTTCCCGTTCGATATCACGACGCAGGCCATCAAGGTCGGTGGTTTCCTCGGTACGGATAACGACGTCTCGACGACGCCCGGGCCGAAGCAGTCGCCGGTGGTTGGCTGGACGATCAGCCTGTATGACACCCAGGCGAACGCTGTCGCAGCTACCGCGACCGGCCGCCTCGGGGCCGTCGCTACGGGTGCGGATGGCTACTCCACGTTCCGCTTCGCGCGGACTGCGGATGTGAGCCCGAACTCGGCTGAGATTGACCAGGTCATCTTTGCTTCAGTCACAGGTCCGCCGTCGGTCACACACACGTTGAGCGGTGAGCAAATCCTTGAGATCAAGTACTCGGCCAAGGATTCGATTTCCACGGCTAACGACGAGTTCGACGCTCTGTACAACTCGATCACGTTCACGGTGCACGCCGCTGAGAGCGACGCAGATACGCTGGCAAGCTGGGGCGTGATCATGCGTTCGCGGGTTGACTCGACCATCTCTGGTGCCATTGTGGGTTCGGGCGCAACGACGGATGCAAATGGTGATGCGACCTTCACCGTTACGCCGGCTACGATCATCGCCAGCGGTGACGGCGGTGACGGTGTGTTCCCGGATACGCTTTGGTTCCGGCTCCGTGATACGCAGGCGGGTGCGAATGGCCATGCGTTCACGCAGGCCCCCACGGCAAGTGGTGGCACCGCGGCAGGATCGTTCCTCAGCTACATCTGGAACGGAACTGATCCAGCTGGAACGACCATTGCTCTCGGTACACAGCATGTGACCTACACTGATATGGACATTTCGGTGGGGATCCATCACGAGCGTGATGATTCTTCGGCGGTGCCGACGTTCACCGCTTTGGACGACCGCGGTAACGTGGACGGTACCACGCTGATGGAGCTGTTCAGCACGGCGGCGACGCCGGCTTCGGTCTCTGGGCCGACAGCTCCCGCCGCCGGTGCGCTTACCATGGCGAACATCGCGACGGGCAGCTACACGCTGCATGCAAGAGCAACCGACGGCACCAACGTGGTCGTTCTTTCGGATACGACGGTTTCGATTACGCTGGATGGATCGGATCAAGTCTACACCGACCAGACCCTCACGGGTGGTGCAGGCAACTCGACGTTTGCCATCAAGACGGCCAACAACACGGTTTCAGGTGTCGCAATGGCCGCTGACGGGGTCACCGCAGCGGCAAGCGTGATCGTTACGCTTGCCCCGACGGCCCTGAACACCCAGGGCACGGCGTCCTACATGGACACCACGAGCGCAACCGGTGCCTACGCGTTCACCGGTGTGCGCGAGGGACCGTACACGGTGACGGTTGCAGACATCGCCGGTACTTGGGAGTTCTTCGATACGCTTACCGTAGCTACCAATTCCGGTAACGTGAACAACGACGACGCGAAGACTGCGTCGCGTGATGTCCAGGGCTACGGTACGGTGACCACGGTTGCGAACTATCAGGCGGTTCGCATGGACACGAAGGTTCAGGGCGTGGTGGTCAACGATCGTGACGCAGATTTCAACACGATCGATCCGGACGAAGCTCTGTCCGGTGTCGCGGTCGACCTCATTAGTGACACGGATGCTGACGGTGTCATTGATTCCGGCGAGTCCATCGTTTCCAGCACCACGACGGATATTGTCGGTGCCTATGGGTTCTCGGGTCTCCGTGAGGGTGCTTACATCGTGCAGGTAACGAGCCCGTCCAACGCCACGGTCCTCCGTGGGCTGTCGGCAACGGGTTCTGTGACGAGTACGGCTGCGGTCACCACCGTTGCTGCGGTTGGTGCGGGCGCTACGCTCAACCAGTCCGGTACGCGTCAGGCCGGTAACATGTCACCTCCGGCGCAGCTGGATGAGTTCCCGCGCTGGAACTACCTGACGGGTACAGCGGCAGCCGACGCAGGTAACGTCGGCGCTGGCCCGAACAACGCGAACGGCGCGCTCACCACGGGCGATGCCAACTTCGTACACCTGTTCCAGACCGGTACGGTCAAGGGTCAAATCACGGCGGCTGGTGTCGGCGTGACGACTGGTGTTCGCGTGACGCTCACACGGTGTCAGACGGCACCAGCAGCGCCGTCGCCACCGGCAGCGGGTGCTTGCACACTGAAGCATGGTGTGCCGTCGCCGCACATTCAGAACTTCGACACGGACGCGAGCGGTAACTACACGTTCAGCGGCCTGCTCGAAGGTGTGTACCAGCTCGACGTTGCTCCGGCAACGGGTGGGTACACGGTCAACGAGGGTCTCGACGGTGTCGCTGGCGGTGTCGACGTAAACGTCCTCGCGACGATCGTTGGCAACAACGACGTTGAGACGATCGCGGCTTACGAGATCAGCTAACGCTGAACTCCGGGTAGCTCACGCTACCTGAGCGAAAAGGCCCCCGTCGGACTTCGGTCCGGCGGGGGTTTTTTGCGTGAGTAGGCTTGTGTTCGCGTGTGGCTGTGTGAGCGCGGGCCCTTCTCGCAGCGTTTATTACACCTGGAGTACCACTTCATGGGTCACGTAGGCCCGACGGTACGAAGCGCCCCCGCCGCGCTCTCTGGCGAGGCCCCGCCGTAGTCGCGCGTAGCGCGACCTGTGCCCCAGCGAACCATGACGAGCCTCGCCGCCATCCATCTCACGAGACGGCGATTGGCCAGGTACCCGTGGAGACAACCAGCTGACCGCGAAGCGGAGGTACCCGAAACGGGATGCCGGTTGTGCCTCCAAAGCGGGGCGGGGGGACGTGTGTGACGCTGCTCTTCGCGGGGCTCGAGGGGCTATGCCTCGGAGCGAAGTGAACGAGCAAGCAAGAGCACAGGAAGACCCCCTTGAGGCCCGGAAAGACCCCAGCCAGAACGCAGCGCACCCGCGAAGAGCAGCGTCGCGCGCGTTCGCCTGCCTTCTTTAGCCCGTCAGCACCTCAACCCGCCCGTCAAAGTCCGCCAACAGCTCAGTCTTCGCGTCAGCACCCACATACGCGCTCTCAAAGCCCATCCGAGCCACCCGAAGCAGCTCAGTTTCAGTAAACCTGAGGTCATCCCGAGCGTGCTCGTACTCCTCTGTGAGCGTCACACCGCTCATCAGACGGTTGTCTGTGCCAATGCACACCGTGACGCCCTCGTCGTAGTAGTGCTTGAGGGGATGGTCCGCGTGGGTCGCGGCGACCCTGGTCTGTACGTTGGAAGTCTGACAGACCTCCAGAGCGATGCCAGCGTCCCTTACCTGGGCGAGGAGCTCTTCATCCTCCAGGAGGCGTGTGCCGTGGCCGATGCGCCCTGCACGGCCTTCGTCGACCGCTTGCCGGATCGACGATGCGCCGAAGCCCTCTCCGGCATGGATCGTAATCGGAAGGCCCGCGGCGTCCGCCGTTCTGAGGGCTTCGAGGTGGTCTCGGACTGGGTTTCCTGCCTCTGCACCCGCCACGTCGAACGCGCACACGCCCTTATCGGCATGTCCGACGGCCAATTCAGCCATTTCGGTGGACACAGATGCCGGGAGGCTCCGAAGGGCGCAGACGATGACTCCAGTGCGGATGTCGTAGTCCTGTTCCGCTCGAGAGAGCCCGCGCAGCGCCGCTTCCAGGGCTTCGTAGGGCTCCAGATCACCTTCAGCGTTGAGGATCGGGCTGAAGCGCGCCTCCATGTAGGTGACGTTCTCTTTGGCGTGATCCTCGGCCAACTCGTAGGCGATGCGTTCGATCGCTTCGGCGTCCTGCATGACGGACAACGTCAGGTGGAAGCGCGCGAGGTACTCTTCGAGGTTTTCCGCGTCCGATACGACCATGTACTCGTAGAGGCTTTCCGCGGTCGGAGCAGGCATCGTGATGCCTCGTTCGGCCGCAAGGTCGAGCATCGTGTCGGTACGTAGGCTGCCGTCTAAGTGCACATGCAACTCTGCCTTCGGCAGGCGGAAAAGGAACTCGGAGGATGGGCTCAATGCCCGGGGCCCTCCGAGGACACAAAGCCCTTGTCGACGTCGATCAGGGGGGCGGGGTACTCACCGGAGAAGCAAGCGGAGCAGTACGGCCCGCCGTCTGCCACCGCTTCAACCATTCCCTCCGGCGACAAATAGCCTAAGGAGTCCACGCCCAACGTCTCGGCGATCTCCGAAACCTCCATCGAAGAGGCGATCAACTCACCCTTTGTAGGCATGTCGATGCCGTAGAAGCATGGCCATTTCACAGGAGGGCTTCCGATTCGGAAGTGGACTTCCTTGGCGCCAGCTTGGCGGAGCATACGGACGAGGCTCTTGCTCGTTGTGCCGCGAACCAAGGAATCGTCTACGATGACAACTCTCTTTCCCTCTAGGACGTGCTTCACCGGGTTGTACTTCATGCGCGCACCGAAATCGCGGTCTTTTTGGGAAGGCTTGATGAAGGTCCGACCTACATAGTGGTGCCGAAGGATCCCGAGTTCGAACGGAATCCCGCTCTCTTCGGCGTAGCCAAGAGCCGCTGAATTGGCGCTGTCGGGAACGGCTACGACGGCATCGGCCTCGATGGGGTGTTCAATGGCGAGCCTCCTGCCGAAAGCGCGGCGTGCCGCGTCAACGCTCTGGCCCCAAATGCGTGAGTCCGGGCGAGCGAAGTAGACGAGTTCGAAGATGCACGGTGACGGACTGACTGCCGGGGGCAGGCTTCTCAGCTGCGTGACCTTGCCGTCCTCGATCTTGATGACCTCACCCGGGGCTATGTCTCTGACGTATTCCGCGTCGAGAATGTCCAGCGCACAGGATTCGCTCGCAACGACGTGCCCGCCGTCCTTTCTACCCAGTACGAGAGGCCTGAATCCGCGCGAGTCACGCGCGGCGTAGACGGTGTCGTCGATCGAGATCACGATACTGAACGCACCTTCAAGGTGCGTCAGAGCGTCATCGACCTGTGCATCGATACTGTCGTGTCGCGATTTGGCAATCAGGTGAACCAGCATCTCCGAGTCCGAGGAGCTGCGGAATATCGCTCCGTCCTCCACCAATCGTTTTCGGAGATCGTAGTGGTTCGTCAGGTTTCCGTTGTGCGCCAACGCGATCTGGCCCCGGGCATACCGGGCGATGATCGGCTGAATGTTGTCGAGGTCACTGCCCCCCGCTGTCGAGTACCGAACGTGGCCGACCGCGGTGCGGCCGGTCAGCTTCCGCACGGACCAGGTCTTGAAGATGTCACCCACCAGCCCCTCACCCTTCAGTACGTGTGGGCCCTCGTCGTCGAAGGTCACCAAGCCGGCGGCTTCTTGCCCTCGGTGCTGGAGCGCGTACATGGCTAGAAAAGCCTGCTCCGACGCCAAGTCGATGCCGCTTATCCCGACAACGCCACACTCTTCACGAGGGCCGTCGTCGTAGGGGTCGAAAATGCAGTCGTCTTCAGGATCGACAGGCAGTTTCCGGGGAGGGTTGGACACGGATCAGGTCTCCGAGGCGGTTGGACCGTTCATGATGGCAGGAATAGCACCGAAATAGACTGAGGCGGCTTCGTCGACGCCGCACTCCACAGAGCCTTCGTGGAGGGTGATCCGGAACGCGCCGCCCTGCGGGCCGACGTTCCCGATTTTCAGGGCAGGGACATCGTGGCGTTCCGCGATCCGCAAGACTTCCCCCGTCCTACTGGGGTCACATGAAATGACTACCCGGCCCTGTGACTCTGCAAAGAGCGCGGCTACGGGAGCGAGGTCGTCCTTGATCGTCACATCAGCCCCGAATGGCGCTTCGCCGTTTCCGAGGGCGCTTTCGGCGATCGCACATGCCAAGCCCCCCTCGGAGCAGTCGTGGGCCGAAGAGAGCAGGCGGTCATGAATCAATGCAAGCACGCAGTGTTGTAGCGCGCGTTCCCCGAGCAGGTCGACTGCAGGTGGGGCGCCGGCAACGAGATCTGCGGTAACGTAGAGGTACTCAGACCCGCCCATCTCCGCCGTGTTTGCTCCGAGCAAGACGATGTCGTCGCCTTCGTTCTGGAAAGCTTGGGCTGTGATCTTGGAAACGTCCTCGATGACACCCACCATCCCAATTACGGGCGTCGGATAGATCGCGGCTCCGTCGGTCTCGTTGTAGAACGAGACGTTCCCGCCCGTTACCGGTGTTTCGAACATTTCGCAGGCGTCCGACATGCCGCCCACTGCCTCACGGAATTGGTAATAAATGTGGGGTTTGAGCGGATTGCCGAAGTTGAGGTTGTTCGTGATTGCTGTAGGCGTAGCCCCGACGCAGACGAGGTTTCTCGCTGCCTCGGCCATCGCCCCCAGAGCTCCCGTTCGTGGCTCCAAGTAGACGAAACGTCCGTTGCAGTCGGTCGTCGCTGCGACCGCGCGGTTTGTGCCTCGGATCCGGATGACTCCCGAGGCTGCTCCCGGACGCACCACCGTCGAGGTGCGGACGGTCGTGTCATACTGGTGATAGACCCACTGCTTGGACGCCACGTTCGGAGAGCCCAAGAGCATAAGGAAGCTCTTCGTGAGGTCGCCACGTGGGATCAGATGCTCGGAAAGGTCCATTTCCCGAAGCGCGATGATGTCCTCACCTTCGACGCCTTCACGCTCATAGGTTGGGCACTCCTCTGTCAGCGGTAGCGCTGGGATGTCCGCGACCGTTCTGCCGCCTTCGAGCACCCTAAAGCGTCCGTCAGACGTTACCCGGCCGATCACCTTCGCTTCCAGCTCCCACTTCTCCAAAATGCGGACGACTTCGCTCTCTTTACCCTTCTCTGCCACAACGAGCATGCGCTCCTGAGATTCGGAGAGCAGAATCTCGTAGGGAGTCATGTTCGGCTCGCGTACCGGCACCAGGGCCATGTCGATCTCGACGCCGCTTCCACCCCGTCCGGCCATTTCAGAGGCGGAAGAGGTAATGCCCGCGGCGCCCATGTCCTGAATACCAGAGATGGCTCCGCTGGCGATCAATGCGAGACTCGCTTCAAGGAGCAGCTTCTCAGTAAACGGGTCTCCCACTTGAACTCGTGGGCGTGACGACTCGTCGGAATCTTCACTGAGCTCTTCACTTGCGAACGTCGCACCGTGAATGCCGTCTCGACCGGTACGTGCGCCGACCGCCATCAGAGGATTGCCGTCTCCGGACGCCGAGGCAGTAATAAGATCTTCGTGCTTCATCAGCCCCAGGCACATGGCATTCACGATGGGATTGCCTTCGTACCCGCGGTCGAAGACGACCTCTCCACCGATGTTGGGAACGCCCATACAGTTGCCGTAGTCCCCCACACCGCTGACCACGCCGCTGAACAGGTATTTGACCCGGCCAGTGTCCAGGTCACCGAAACGGAGGGAGTCCAGGATCGCGACCGGGCGCGCGCCCATCGTGAAGATGTCGCGCAGAATTCCACCCACTCCTGTGGCCGCGCCTTGGTAGGGTTCGACTGCGGACGGGTGGTTGTGCGACTCGATCTTGAACGCGAGCGCGTATCCCTCACCCACGTCGATCACGCCGGCGTTCTCACCAGGTCCCTGGATCACCCAAGGTGCTTGAGTGGGCAGGAGACTCAGGAGCGGGCGGGAGTTTTTATACCCACAGTGCTCTGACCACATGGCACTGAATACACCGAGCTCCGTGAAGGTCGGTGTTCTGCCCATGATCCTCTTTATCTGCTCGTACTCGTCTTCGGAGAGGCCGTGATCGGCTACGAGTTCGGCAGTGATCTCGGGGTCGCCCTCGCGGGGATCGACCATGTGGTCCGTAGAGCTTTCGTCGACCGTGCTCACGGTTGGTTCTATGTCCTGATGAAGTGTTTAGTGGTGTCAGCTCACGGCGGCCGAAAGGCTCGCAACGAGTGAGGTGAAAACCCCGGTTCCGTCCGTGGAGCCCAGGAGCTCCTCCATCGCACGTTCTGGGTGAGGCATCATGCCGAGCACGTTGCCCGCGCTGTTGGTGAGACCTGCGATGTCATGCCAGGAGCCGTTTGGATTCGCTATGTCCGTCCTCGCGCCTTCAGAGGTGACATATCGAAACACGACCTGGCCTTGACCTTCGATACGCTCGAGGGTCTCGCGATCTGCTTCGTAGTTCCCTTCGCCGTGGGCGATCGGAATACGGAGGACCTGGTCCTTGGCGTACGCTGTCGTGAACGGAGTGTCCGTCCGCTCAACGCCTAAGAAGACATCCTTGCTGGCGAACTTGAGCACGTTGTTGCGCATGAGCGCACCGGGCAGAAGCCCTGCCTCGCACAGGATTTGAAAACCGTTGCAGATCCCTAAGACTGGGCCGCCTCGTTCCGCGAAGGCGACGACGTCTTCCATAATAGGACTCATGCGTGCGATTGCGCCGGCTCGCAGATAGTCGCCGTAAGAGAAGCCTCCGGGCAGCAGGACTGCGTCGTAGCCATCCAACCCCCTTTCGCGGTGCCAGATGAACTCGGGGCTAGCCTCAACTTGCTGGGCCGCTTTGTAGAGATCGTAGTCGCAGTTGGAGCCGGGAAAGGTGATGACCGCTACCCTCATGCGCCGGCGACCTCGATCTCGGTCACACCAGTCACCTCGTAGTCCTCGGTCACTGGATTCGCCAAGATCTTCCGGCACATGGCCTCAGCGGCTTCGACAGCCGCTTCCGATGACTCGGCTGCGATGTCGATGTAGATGGCCTTCCCGACGCGGACGTCGGCTACGCCGTCCCAACCGAGCGAATTGAGGGCATGGTGGATCGCCTTGCCTTGGGGGTCGAGTAATCCGGGACGGGGTTTTACTCGAACTTCTAGTCTGAACTGACTCAAGCCTGGTCCTCCAAATCGTTGTTTAGTATGGAGTTGGATCGTGATATGTCCGATGGTGCCGAGTCGAAATCTGCATATGCGAGCTCTCGAACCTCTGCACGATCGTCCATGTCGTGCTCGTCCTCATCAAGCAGCGGATCGCCACCGGGGAGCCGATCGAGCAGTCCCAGAAGGACCGATTTCACAAGTCCCCAGGAGATGTAGATGAGGAACGAACTGAAGATGACGTAGCGCGGAAACGCGAACGCGGCGAAGACCGTCGTAAGCACGAAGACCGTGGTCGTGACACCCTTCACGGTTCTTAACCCGATCTTGGGGACCTTTGCATACGGAACGTGGCTCACCATCAACACGCTCAGTAGGACCATCGAAATGCCGATGATCTGGGCCCAAGGGAGATCGAAAAGGTAGGTCTCGAAGAATGGCGTCTGGCTGAACGGGTAGTACGAGGCGAGCGCCATTCCGGCGGCTGGAGACGGCAATCCGTGGAACGACCGTTTGGCTTCGCCGCCCTGTTCGATGTTGAATCGGGCCAAGCGTACGACGACCGCGGTCACCCAGACGAAGGACAGCGTCCATGCCCACTGGGCGTCGAAGAAGAAGAGCTCGTAGGCGATCATTCCGGGGGCAACGCCGAAGGAGATGGCGTCTACGAGCGAGTCCAACTCGGCTCCGAAACGCGAGCCCGTTCTCGTTAGGCGTGCAACGCTGCCGTCGAGCATGTCGAGCGTGCCCGCAAACATGATGAACCAGCCAGCCCAGACTAGGTCTCCACGGGTGGCGGCGACGATAGCATAGAGTCCGAAAAACAGGTTTCCGAGCGTGAACGCCGACGGGAGGATGATGATCCCGCGTTGAAGGGTCTCTCTGCGCGGTGCGCGAGGCGTTCTCATGCGTCAGTGTCTACCGGGTGGCGGGCGAGCACCGTCGAACCTACCCGAACGCGGTCCCCGACGGAACTGACTACCTCCCAATCCAAGGGGATGAACAGGTCGACCCGTGAGCCGAACCGGATTATACCGATCCTGTGCCCCCGCAACACTTCGTCTCCCACGGCGTGGTCCGTCACAATACGTCTCGCGATGAGGCCTGCGATCTGTCGCACGAGTACCGGACCTGAAGGGGTCCGAATACCTAGAGACGCCTGTTCGTTGTCAGAAGATGCCTTCTCTGCCCAGGCGACGAGGTATTTGCCCGGCTTGTAGACGCGGTGCTCAACGGTTCCGCTCACAGGTGAGCGCTGGACGTGAACGTCGAAGACACTCAGAAAAATCGTTATGCGGCGGGCTTTGCCGCCCATGTAGGTAGGTTCATCTTCTTCCGTAATGCTGATGATCTTCCCGTTGCCGGGTGCGATGACGAGCCCCGGTTCAGTCGGCGTACCAGGCTCCGGGTCGCGGAAGAACCACACCGTAAAGAGTGTGAGTAGGGTCAGCGTGATGGCGAGTAGGCGAACCCAATTACCGCCTATGCCACCCCAAACAGCGACCCAGCCAGCGCCCGCCAGGAGCACCCCAATGCCTATGAATGGGTACCCTTCGCGGGCGAAACTCACTGACCTGCCTCGAAGTGCGGCGGGCGGTAGTCGGCGAGCTCGATGCCGGTCAAACGGCGGAAGACGTCCTGATAGCGGTCACTGACTGCCCGCACGACCTCATCCGGGAGGTCCGGGCCAGGAGGGTTCTTGTCCCATCCCTTGAGCGTTTCGAGCCAATCACGCACCGGTTGTTTGTCCAACGACGGCTGGCCACGCCCAACCCCGTAGCTCTCTTTGGGCCAGAAGCGGGACGAGTCAGGCGTAAGGACCTCATCAATCAGTAGGAGTTCTCCGTCCGCGTCGTGACCGAACTCGAACTTGGTGTCTGCCAGGATGATATTGCACGTCTCCGCGACGTCCCGTCCGTAGGCATAGATCTCGAATGAAAGGTCACGAAGGCGGTGTGACAGTTCCTCTCCGAGGACCTCGATGGTCTGGCCGAAGGTGATGTTCTCATCGTGTGCTCCCTTCTCGGCCTTCGTGGCGGGTGAGAAAATGGGAGGAACCAATTTTTCCGACTCTTGGAGGCCCGGGCTGAGGGGTTCGTTCGCGAGCGTACCGTGCTCGTTGTACTCCTTCCACGCCGAGCCAGTGATGTAGCCACGCACCACACACTCAACCAAAACGGGCCGGGTTCGCTTAACGAGCATTGCCCGACGTTCCCACTGGGCACGCGAGGCGGCCAGTTCCGGGTGGCGTTCGATGATCACGTCGGGATCGACCGCGATGAGATGGTGTGGTATACGATCTCCAAGTTGGTCCATCCACCAAGCCGTCACCTGAGTGAGCACTTCTCCCTTATGAGGAATTGGCTGGGGCAGGATGACGTCGAAGGCGCTGATTCGGTCACTGGCGACCATGAGCAGCGTGCGGTCATCGACTTCGTAGACGTCGCGGACCTTGCCTTGATGAATGAGGCGCAGGTCGAGCTTCGATTCGAGAACAGGGCTATCGTCAGACATGGATCTCCGGGTCGTTCAAATGGTCTGCTTCACCCCGGAGTCGTTCGAGCACCGGGCGGACGGAAGCTTCCAAGAAATGTGTCACTTGTTGAGGTGCCCGACCCACAAACCGTATGGGATCTACCAGGTCGTCGAGCTCTTTTGAAGTGAGTCCGAATGCCTCATCTGCAGCGATCCGATCAAGAAGATCGGCGTCGGCACCCTCTTCTTTCATGCGTCCCGCAGCGGCCATGGAATGCACCCGAATCTTCTCGTGCAGATTCTGGCGATCGCCACCCCGCGACACGGCGTGCATCAAGATCGTCTCCGTGGCCATGAAGGGAAGGTGCTCCGCGAGATTCCTACGGACGACCTGAGGATTCACGATGAGTCCCTTGGCCACGTTCTCCGCGAGGACGAGCGAGCCGTCCAGCGCCAAGAAGGCATCCGGCACGGAGACGCGCCGGTTGGCCGAATCGTCCAGGGTACGCTCCAACCACTGAGTGGCTGCTGTGAATGCCGGATCTTGGGAAAGGACGATCACATGTCGCGTGAGCGCGCAGATCCTCTCGGCGCGCATAGGATTCCGCTTGTAGGGCATGGCGGATGAACCGATTTGCTCCGACTCAAACGGCTCCTCGACCTCACGTAGGTGGGCGAGCAGTCGCCAATCATGACCCATCTTAGAAAGAGATGCAGCCGCACCGGCGAGCGAAGCTTGGATCGCATAGTCCACTTTTCTGGGGTAGGTCTGACCGCTCACCGGGTACGTGGCCTCAAACCCCATGCGCTGACCGACCGCCAGGTCGAGCGTGTCGACCTTGTCGTGGTCACGGCTGAACAGTTCCAGGAACGAGGCCTGAGTACCTGTCGTCCCTCTGACACCACGGAAACGAAGGCTCGAGAGCCGGTGGTCGATCTCCTCGATGTCGAGCAGCAGGTCTTGAATCCAAAGCGTGGCACGCTTGCCGACCGTAGTCGGCTGGGCCGGTTGGAAATGCGTGAAGCCCAAGGTGGCGAGGGATGCGTACTTCTCCGCGAATTGAGAAAGTGCGTCCACACAGCGCACCAGTCGTGCCCGTACGAGCTGGAGTGCCTGGCGGTGCAGGATCAGGTCAGTGTTGTCACCGATGAACGCACTGGTTGCACCCAGGTGAATAATACCTCGAGCGTCCGGAGCGTCGTCGCCGTACAGGTGGACGTGGGCCATGACGTCGTGCCGGAAGCGTTTCTCGTATTCCGCGGCCCGGTCCAGGTCGATCGTATCCAGCGTCGCCCGCATCTGAGCGAGCGCGGACTCGGAAATGTCGAGTCCGAGTTCGGCTTCGGACTCTGCGAGGGCCAGCCATAGGCGGCGCCAAGTTCCGTAGCGGTTGGCTGGCGAGAAGACCTGCTGCATCTCTCGGGACGCATAACGCTCCGAGAGTGGGTGGGTGTATCGATCAGGTGCGGTCAACGTCACCGTCTCCAGTTGAATTCGCGCACGTATTGGGCGCCATTGCGTTCGAAGTAGAGCGGGACTCGTCCGGTCCCGCGGAGTGCCTCAAAGATGTTCACCACGTCTTCCGCCGTCCTGACGGGCGTACGGAGGATCCTGAGAATAACGTCTCCGGGGGCGAGGCCGAGTGAGCGCGAGAGTTCGTCCGACACAGCGGTCACCAGAGCTCCTGCCTCGCTCGCGATCTGGCGTTCTGCCCGAACCTGCGGAGTCACCGTAATCAGCTGCAGATCCCGAAGAACGATCACCCTCTCAGCCGTCTCGGACGGGAAGGAGACCGCGTCGAGCGTAACTGGGCGCGATCGGCCTTGAACTTCGAGCACTAACGCGTCTTCAGCCCGGAGGTCGAGGAGGATTCCCTCGAAGTCCAGCGTCCCCGCCAGAGACCGGCCGTTCGCAGAAAGGAGGCGGTCACCCGGCTCAAGAGCAGCGAGATCTCCGGGCGAGCTATCCGCCACCCGCGCGATCCGTACTCCCCGTGTCCTCCCCCATGCGTCAGCTTCAACGGGTTCGACATCTAGGCCGACCCACGCGCGACGTACCTCTCCGGTCCGCACCAGGTCGTCCGCGATGCGCAGGGCTCGGTCGATGGGGATCGCAAAGCCGAGGCCCTCGCTTCCTCCACTCCGAGAAATAATGGAGGCATTGATCCCGATGACCTCGCCCGCCGCATTGACCAGGGCACCGCCCGAGTTTCCGGGATTGATGGACGCATCGGTCTGGATCATCCCAAGGTAGATTCCTTGTCCATCCGCGGACGGTGTGATGTTCCGATTCATCGCCGAGATTACGCCAGCCGTGACGGTTGGTTCAGTGTCCGCCACGTAGTTGCCCAAGGGATTGCCGATCGCGAGTGCCCATTCGCCGATCATCAGGCCCTGCACGGTACCGACTGGTGCCACGGGTAGGTCTGGCCCACTGATGCGCAGGACCGCGATATCGGCGAGAGGGTCCGTCCCAACGAGTTCCGCGTCAAAGTCGCGTCCGTCCGGCAGTGTGACGCGGATTTGATCTGCATCTTGGATCACATGATCGTTCGTCAGCACAATCCCGTCGCTCCGGACGACCACCCCGGATCCAAAGCCGGCGCTCTGCCGTGTGCCCCCTCGGGGCATGAAAAAGCTTTCGTACATGGATCGAGCCTGGACCTGGCGGGTCCGGATCACGGCGATATTGACCACCGCGGGGGCGACCCGATTCGCCGCACGCACGATCGCGGTGCGGCGGCTTTGGTCGACCTGGCCTGATGTGACCACGCTCGATTCTTGTGTGTGTGGGGCCGGCTCCGGCGAGGCCTGGCGGGCGAGGGGCTCCTCAACGATCGGACCCCCGTCCGCCTGCCGTGCCTCCGCCGCGTCTGCCGTGCACGCGCTGCTCGCCGCGAGCGCGACCAACACACAGGCCTTCCAAAATGTCTTCAGCTTCCCAGTCATCCCCGCGATCGCTCCATTCACTGTCTCTTGCTAGAGATCTGCACCCAGCTTCGCCCAATCAGCCATGAATCCATCGAGCCCCTTGTCGGTGAGCGGGTGTTTGCTGAGCTGCCAAAGCACCTTCGGCGGAATCGTGCAGCAGTCGGCGCCCATCATCATCGACTCGATCACGTGGCCAGGATGGCGAATCGAAGCGACCAAAATTTGGGTCTCGAATCCGTAGTTGTCGAACACCTGACGCATCTGGTGGATCAGATCCATGCCTTCTCCTGAGATATCGTCGATGCGCCCCACGAACGGTGAGACGTAGGTCGCGCCCGCTTTGGCTGCCAGCAGCGCTTGGGAGACGGAGAAGCACAGCGTCACGTTCGTCTTGAAGCCCTCGGCGACTAGATCGCGGCAGGCTTTCAAGCCGTCTTCTGTCAGTGGGAGCTTTACGACGGCGTTCTCATGGATGGCCGCAAGTTTCCGTCCTTCCGCGACCATCGTGTCTCGGTCGAGCCCAACGACCTCGAGCGAAATCGGGCCGTCCACGATATCGCAGATCTCGCGGTAGATCTCCTTAGGATCTCGATCCCCGGCGACTTTGGCGATCAGCGACGGATTCGTAGTGATGCCGTCGATCAGGCCGGCGTCGGCGGCGCGACGGATCTCGTCGAGGTCCGCGGTATCAAGAAAGATCTTCATGCGGTGGCAGTGCTCCGTTGTGTTGAGTCAGGCGTAGGGTCAGCGAGTATGACGTGCGAAGGGTACTCCACACGGGCGAGAAAGAGGCCCTCCGCCGGAGCAGGGGGTGAAGTCGTCAATGCGGAGTCACCCGCCAATAAGAGATCGATGTCCTGGACAGGCCGCCGCCCACGAGCGATGTCGACCGAGGTGCCAACGATGTAGCGCACCATGTGATGGAGATATCGGTCTGCCGTCACGTTGAATTCGACTCCGAACTCCCATGGCGTCCATGTGGCGTCCGCGATCACGCAGTCATATCCACGCTCCGGCTGCCCCGCTTTGGCGAAGGCCTCGAATGAGTGGGCGCCCACGAATCGAGCCGCCGCGGCGTTCAGAATCTCTAAATTTAGGTCTTCACCCAGTGCCCAGCATGATCCGCGATGGAACGGTGAGGCGGTGACCCGCGGGATTCCCACTCGGTACGTGTAGCTCCGAGCTACGGCATCGTAGCGAGGGTGAAAGTCAGACGAGGCGCGCTGGACCGAGTCGATCCAGATGTCGACGGGCAACGTGGCGTTCAGTGACCGAAGGAGTTGTGCCGACGTCCACTTTGAAGGCATGTCCACCGACGCCACCTGGCCCACGGCATGGACTCCCGTATCCGTACGGCCCGAACCGAGTACGGTTCGGGGCGAATCAGCGAGCCGGCTGAGCACCGCCTGGAGCTCGCCCTGAACGGTCCGCTGATCTGGCTGGAGTTGCCATCCATGGAATTCGGACCCGTCGTAGTGGAGGGTCAGCATCATTCGGATCGTTTCGGGGGCTTCCACCGCGAAAAGGTAGATCGGATCGGGGCGATGTCAAGCGATGTTCAAGTACGCAAGATTGGCCGAAAAACGGCATTGCGATTAGGATTTCACGCTCTAGCGTCAACTCAAGACGAGCGAGACATAGGATTGTCTGACCGTACGGTGGATGTGAAGCTCACAGATCTGATCGGCGCAGTGGTCGACGGCAAAGATCTCTCGGCCAAAGAGGCCGAGGGAGCGATCGATCTGTTCATGGCCGGAGCGGCCTCCGAGGTCGAGATGGCGGGTCTTCTCGTCGGGCTTCGAGCGAAGGGGTTAACCCCGGTCGAAGTCGCAGGTGGCGTGAGGGCTCTACGGAAGGCCATGGTGCCGGTTCATTCTTCCGACCCCACTGTTCTGGTTGATACGGCTGGAACAGGCGGTGGCGGGGTGACAACGTTCAACATCTCCACGGCCGCTGCGATTGTCGCGGCTGGGGCCGGAGTTCAGATCGCAAAGCACGGGAATCGGTCGTTCACGTCGAGGAGTGGGAGCGCCGATGTTCTCGAGGCGCTCGGTGTGAAGATCGACCTTTCCGCCACGCGAATGGGCGAGGTCCTTGGCGAGGCCGGGATCGTGTTCATGTTCGCACCCTTGTTGCATCCGGCCATGCGCCATGTGGGGCCCGTCCGTAGAGGTCTCGGCATCACGACCATGATGAACATTCTGGGCCCGCTTACGAATCCGGCCGGCGCGCGTCGTCAGGTCATTGGTGTGGCCGATCCCGCGTTGATCGACCTTATTGCCGCCTCTCTACGGGAACTCGGACACACACGGGGCATGGTCGTGCACGGTGCCCCGTGTATGGATGAAATCAGCCCGTCAGGTCCGACCGAGGTGGCGCAGGTCGTGAACGGTGAGATCGTTCGATACACGGTGACCCCTGAAGAACTGGGCTTAGAGTCCGCGTCGATCGAGTCGTTGGCCGGCGGAGAACCAGCCGAAAACGCTGAGGTGATGCTGCGCGTCTTGGCCGGTGCACCGGGTGGCGCTCGCACAGCGGTGCTCGTGAACGCCGCTGCGGCCCTCTGGGTGGGGGAGGCGACGGAAACGCTTGCATCAGGCGTCGCCATGGCGGCATCTGCCGTCGATAGTGGAGCCGCTCAAGATGCGCTCAATCGACTCCGAGATGCGACGAATCGAGTCTGAACGAAGCCAGCTTTGAGAAGCGCGACTAGTACTTCCGAATGACTCCGACGACGATGCCCTGAATGCGGACGTCTCGAGCGTCTGCCATGATCGGCTCCATAGTAGGATTGGCAGGCTGAAGCCTGATCATTCCCCCCGGTTCGCGGTAGAGCTTCTTCACTGTCGCGGAATCGCCCCCGACTAACGCGACGACCATCTGCCCGTCTTCGGCCGACTCCTGAGCCTGAACCACGATGTAATCACCATCCCGGATCTGCTCCTCGATCATCGAGTTCCCTTCGACGCGCAGGACGTAGTTGTCCCTCTGCCGACGCACCATGTCCGGGGGCACTGCTAATGTCTCTGTCTCCTCGATCGCTTCGATCGGGAGACCGGCGGCCACCGCGCCCAAAAGGGGCAGTTCGATGGATGGGTGACCCTGACCGGGGTTCACCAGTTCGATGGAGCGGGACTCGTTGTAAGACTTCCTTATGTAGCCCTTGCGCTCCAGATTGGTCAGGTGCTCATGCACGGTAGCGAGCGACGAGTACCCGAAGGACTCCGCGATTTCTTCGAAGCTCGGGGCATAACCCTGATCTGCGATGAAAGAACTGATGTAGTCTAGAATTTCCTTTTGGCGCTTGGTCAGCGGCATGTCGTTCGCACTCCTCGCGTAAGACCCGAACAGGAACCGAAGTAAGGATACCCGAACGTTGCCCGAAACGCAAGTATCTGAAGCGCTTCCTGGGGTTCTGGCCTCGATCGTGGAGACCAAACACGAGGAACTCACCACACTTTTGCTGAGGAGAGAGGAACTCGAAGCCTCCCTAGCGGATGCTCCGCGCATCCGTGGCTTCGCAGAAGCTCTTTCCGTGCCGCATCACGTGTCACTGATTGCCGAGTGCAAACGCCGATCACCAGGAGCGGGGGAGATCCGACCCGATCTCGACCCTGTGTCGCTCACGCGTTCGTACGAGGACGCGGGCGCGGCTGCCCTGAGCGTTCTGACCGATCGTCAGTACTTCGGTGGATCGAACGCTGACCTCGAGACCATCCGCGAAGGGACGAGCATTCCCATTCTGCGGAAGGACTTCACTCTCGATCCGCTCCACGTGGTCGAGGCGCGCACAATCGGTGCGGATGCGGTTCTCCTCATCGTCAGAATTCTGACGGACAGCTCGCTGCGAAGCCTGTTCGACGAGGCCACGGGGCTCGGGATGGACGTTCTTGTGGAGACGCACGACGAGAGAGAGCTCGACCGCGCGATGGCCTTGGGAGCGAAGATCGTTGGAATCAACAACCGGGACTTGGCAACCTTCACCACGGACCTCCGCACGACGACTCGCCTGCTAGAACAGCTCCCTAGAGATGTCGTGGTGGTGTCGGAGAGTGGGATCAAGTCCCTACGAGACGTTGAGCGACTCGGAGCGGAAGGGGTCGATGCGATCCTAGTTGGTGAAACACTCCTGAAAGCGGAGGATCCGTCTGAGGAAGCCGCGCGTCTGTCCCGCGTGTCACGAGTGGATCGTTAGATGTCCGGCCACCCCCCAATGGTAAAAATCTGCGGCCTTCAGAGAGCGCAAGACGCAGCCCTCGCCGACGAACTCGGCACAGATTACCTCGGCGTCATTCTTTCACCGGGATTCAGCCGGAGCGTTTCCGGCCCCGTTGCTGCCCAGATCCTTTCGGGTACGTCCGCCCGCAGGGTGGCAGTGGTCGTTGACGAAAGCGCCGAAGATGCACTCGCGTTGGCCGAATCGATCGAAGCCGATGTCCTTCAGCTCCATGGTACAGAGTCTCCGGAGATGCTTACTGATTTGGCGGCGCGATGGAGTGGACTCATTTGGAAGGCGGTGCGTGCAGGGGCCTTGGCCGATCTCCAAGACGTAGTGTCCACACATAAAGATGTAGTGGATGGATTTCTCGTGGAAGGTTGGAAGGACGGCGTCGTTGGTGGGGGTGGGGTGCAATTGACGCTGCTCCCGGCGGAGGTGAGGCGCATGCTGCCGAACCACAATAGGTTTGTCCTAGCAGGGGGCCTGAACCCGGACAACGTGGCGGAAGCTGCCGCACGCTTTCTGCCCAACGTCGTAGATGTGTCCTCGGGTGTCGAAGTCGAGCCCGGGGCGAAAGACCCCGAGTGCCTGAGGCGTTTCTTCGACGAGGCTCGCAAGATCTCGTCCTTCGAGGAGCATCCATAGCTGTGACTTCAGAGACCCAGCCACACACTGGCCGTTTTGGCTCGTTCGGTGGCCGGTACGTGCCTGAGACTCTTAGGACGGCACTGGATGAACTCGTGGTGGCGTATGCCGAGGCTTCAACAGACGCGGCGTTCCAGGACCAGTTCCACGGATTGCTCGCGCAGTTCGTTGGTCGGCCGACGCCCCTCTACCATGCCACCCGACTCGGTGATGCCATCGGGCATCCTTCTGTTTATCTCAAGCGCGAAGACCTGAACCATACGGGCGCCCACAAGATCAACAACACGCTCGGGCAGGCTCTTCTCGCGATGCGTATGGGGAAGCGCCGGATCATCGCGGAGACGGGGGCTGGGCAGCACGGTGTGGCTACCGCGACCGCCTGTGCCCTGTTCGACCTCGACTGCGTGGTCTACATGGGGGAGGAAGACGTTGAGCGCCAGGCACTCAATGTCTACCGGATGGAGCTGCTGGGGGCTGAGGTTCGGCCGGTATCGTCCGGCACTCGCACCCTGAAAGACGCTACGAACGAGGCCATCCGGGATTGGGTGACCCATGTGGAGACGACGCACTACATCATTGGTTCGGTCGTGGGGCCCGATCCGTTCCCTCGCATGGTCCGTGATTTCCAGTCGATCATCAGCGTCGAGGCTCGGGCTCAGATTCTAAAGGCTGAAGGTCGGCTTCCGGGTGCGGTTGTCGCATGTGTGGGCGGAGGCTCGAACGCGATGGGCATATTCCACGCTTTCATCCCGGATGCTGAAGTAGAATTGGTTGGCGTGGAGGCCGCGGGATCCGGGATCGAATCTGGCCTGCACTCGGCCTCGTTGAGTGCGGGGAGGCCCGGTGTTTTGCACGGTTCCCTGAGCTATCTTCTCCAGGATTCGGACGGACAGGTGGCGCCGGCGCATTCGATTTCTGCCGGCCTCGATTACCCCGGCGTTGGGCCCGAACATTCACATCTGAAGGATTCGGGTCGGGCGCGTTACACTGCAGTCACTGATGACGAGGCTTTGGCGGCATTCCACCGATTGTCGGAATTGGAGGGGATCATACCGGCTTTGGAATCCGCCCACGCAATAGCTCACGTCCTCGCAGAGGGGGAGGCCTATCGCGACGGTGGTCCCCTCGTAGTATGCCTGTCTGGTCGTGGCGACAAAGACGTTGCACATGTCGCCCGCGTTGAGGGACGCGGGTCACTTCTCTAATGGGTCGGTCGGAGCGCGCGTTGAGCGAAGTAGCAGATGGACAGGGCGGCGTTCGGGCCACCGGAGACTGGGGGGACGACCTGCCGGTCGCCGAAGGTGTGTCTCTGACCGAGCCCAAGACGCTTGACTTCGCGGTTGCCGACCCTGCGACCGGGAAGCCCGCCCATTACATCATCAAGACGACCGATCCACAGAAGTATGGGATCCTCGTCAGCGACGACCTGATTGCGTGATCTCCGCCACATTCAACGCCAGACGGTCCGAGGGCAGGGCTGCGCTCGTGCCTTACATCACGGCGGGGTATCCCTCGAAGGACTCAACCGTAGAGGCGTTGGTATCACTCGCCGAGGCGGGGGCGGACGTGATCGAGTTGGGGATTCCGTTTTCCGATCCCCTCGCCGACGGCCCGACCATTCAGAAGTCGTCGTTCGAGTCGCTGGCCGGTGGCACCACGGTCCAGTCAGTCCTCTCAGACATAGCCATCTTCCGAGAGTCGCATGAGACGCCGGTAGTCATCTTCACGTATCTAAATCCAGTGTTCAGTTACGGCGTCGGTGCTTTTCTGTCAGCCGCGCATGAGGCAGGAGCGAACGGGCTACTGCTCACCGACCTCCCGACCGGAGCGGATCATGACCTCGAGCGGCAGATCATCGATTCGCCGATCGATCTGATTCGTCTCGTGGCGCCGACCACGCCCCCCGAGCGTGTCGCCGCAGTGGCGGAAGGAGGGTCTGGTTTTTTGTACTACATCTCCCGCACCGGTGTCACCGGAGCCCGGACAGAATTGAGCTCGTCGCTTGCCGACGAAGTAGCGGCCGTGCGCTCGGCGGTCCAGCTGCCGGTTGCCGTGGGCTTTGGAATCTCGACGCCCGACCAGGCGTCCGAAGTTGCACGATTGGCGGACGGAGTTGTGGTCGGTAGCGCTTTGGTTCGCATCCTCGGCGAGCATGGGGTGAAGGCAGGGGCGGACTTCGTAGCGGGCCTCCGAGCGGGGATGGACGACTAGCCGCCTTACGCGTCCGCTAGGCGCTCCGCGACCTCCGGGTCGGGACGTACGAATAAGGTCTTCACGCGATCTGGAAGGACGGCTCCTGAAGCGGCCCCTCTTGGCTTCCGCACATACTTTCGAAGCGTGTAGTCCACCGGAACGCTTCCGGATGTGCGGGCCTTTGAGTGGAGCGCTGCCAAGATCGCAGCCTCCTCCAGATCTCGACCGGGCGGGTTGCCTGGACCTGACCAACGCAGCACCACATGTGCGCCCGCGGTATGTCTCGCGTGCAACCAAACGTCGTTGGGTGCAGCGTGGTGGAATGTGAGGGCGTCATTGTGTTTGGCTCCGCGGCCGACTCTGATTTCGATGCCACCCGAACTCGTGTAGCGGCGGTACGGAAGCGACTCTTCTTCGCCTTTTGGAGCGCGGACGACTCTGGCCGCCGGTAACCGGGCTTCGATTTCCTCGGACGTCGCCAATCCAGCGCTGGCCTTGAGGAGCAGGTCGCGAAAGTCCGAAGCGTCCGACTTGGCTGCCTCTATCATCGCGGGGAGCCGTTTCAGGGCGCGGTCCGTTTTGGCCGCCCGGTCGTAGTACGCCGCTGCGTTCTTGTGAGCCGGTGCGCCCGGATCGAGCTGCACCACGACAGGGTTTCCCTCGAAGTCTTTGATGGTGGCGCTTTCTACCCCTGTCGGGATGTCGTGATAGCGCGCCAAAAGGAGGTCTCCGACGGCTCTCAGTTTCTCGGGGTCCTCCAGTGAGTCCAACTCCGCGACGAGGGAGGTGCCTCGTCGCTCTGCGCTCTCGATCTCTTTCTCCAACCGGCGGAGAACGTGTGGGTCGACGAGCGTACTTTCAGGGCTTCCAATGCCCTCATCGCCTTCGCTGAAGTGGGTGAACGCGGCGAGTAGCGATTCGACCGGATCGTATTGGACGCCTGGGAGGGCGACCGGATATGGCTGGTCTCCCCGTTCCAGGCGGAGGAGGCAGGGAGTCAATGCGCTTCCTTCAGCCAGTTGACGCCAAAGAGCGAATCCAGGATCGGTCTCCGACGGAGACTCAGAGGGTGGGAGTAACGCCTTCACGTTGAGAGGCGAGGTCCAGGCTACGCCGGAGACCAGGGACTTCGCTCGTTCTTCGGGCGGGACGTTCCCGACCCAGGCGGCCCATTCCGTGCGGGTCACTATTATGCTGTCCGCACCGAGTCGGGCGGAAGCCGCGGGCCGCTGATAGGGCTGTCCAACCCTTAGGAGGCGTTTGCCTGTGCGGGTGTGCAGCACATGCCGCAGGATACCGGCTTCTCCCTCGGCGATGAGGCAATTCCACTGGTTCCCGAGAAGTTCGACGACAAGATCTGAAGCTTGTCGTCTTCCCCGGACTGGGATGAGCTCGAACACAATGAGGCGCTCATCTGCTGGGGCGTGAATGCGCCTAACCCGAGAGGCCAGCGGGAGAGCGTCTGCCCCCGGGTCACGGGGCTCGTGAACGCTCACGGTGCCGCGGTCTGGGTGCAGTCGCCACACCACAGTTGCTTCCCGAAAAAACAAGATCGCGTCGCGCGAATTTCCGTCGAACCGCACGGCGCGCAATCGTGCACGGGCGAGCTTGTCATTCAACTCGCGCGCGACTTCGCGCACCAAGAGCGCGTCCCAACGAATTCCCATCGGCGGAAGCTAATCGAGAGAATCCTCTGGAGGGATGAAGTCGGGGTCTCCCGGAGGACCTCCAAGCACGCGATCTTCTAAGCCGTGAACACATCTCCGCATCCCATCATGGCCGCTGCCGCCCAAGGACGACTGCCTTCCTGGACCGTCGCAGGGGAGGCCCGTCGCGCGCATATGGGTAGGGTCGCCGAATTGCTTGGCCAGTGGGCCGTGATTCTCGATCTCGGGCCCCAGAGTGTGGATCGCTGGATCGCGGTGGGCCAGCTGCACGATGTGCTTCGCGAGGCGTCTCCCGTGGAACTGGCTCGAAAGGTCCCGCCCGGCGTGGCGAGTCTGCCGGCCCCACTCCTGCATGGACCCGCAGCGGCTGAGCGACTGCGGATCGAAGGTGTACTCGACGGCGAAGCCCTTTATGCGATCGCATACCACACTACAGGTCACGCGTCGCTGGGTGTCTTGGGGCGAGCCTTGTACGTGGCCGACTTTCTAGAACCTGGGCGGACCCTTGAACAGGAATGGCGAGCTAGCCTCCGGGCTCGCATGCCTCATGACCTGAAGGGTGTGACGCGGGACGTCGTGGCGGGTCGCATCAGCCACATTGTCGGGCGCGGTGTCGACCTGCTGCCCGATACGGTCCGATTTTGGAATGCGCTGGTAGCGACCGATGAAGGGTAAGAACCGTGTGGTCATGGTTGGAGTCGTACTCGCCGTAGCGGGCGTGGGCCTCCTCCTCACACGCCCCTGGGACCGGGAACCCGTAGTCGATCCGGTCGTCGACGCGACTGGCCGCCCGTTGCCAGGTGTGCGTATTCGGGTCGAAGTCCTGAACGCGAGTGATGTCTCGGGGCTCGCGGGCGGTGCCACGAGCTATCTCCGTGACCTTGGGTTGGATGTGGTCTACTACGGCAACGCTCCCGAGGTGACGGGCAACAGCTCAAGCGTTGTGGACAGGGTGGGTGACCGGCAAATGGCTGAGGCCGTTGCCAAGGCACTCGGAATCCGTAACGTCCTCAGCGAGCCGGATCCGGAACTCTTCGTAGATGTGTCCGTAATGCTCGGTAGTGAATGGCTCGCACCCGTCGATGCCCCCGCGGTGGCTCCGGGCGCGCGTGCACGGTGGGATCCCCGGAGTTGGTTTCGATAGATGACGGTCTGCTCACAGCAGCATCGTCCGAAGAGGTGCTGAAGACGGCGATGGCGAAGAACGAGGCAGGCCCGAAAAAGGACAAGGCGGACGAGGGAGGCTCCGAGGAGTCGCTGAACGCTGCGAGTGAATGGGCCAAGTCCATCATCATCGCCGCAGTTCTCTTCATCTTTCTGAGGTCATTCCTCGTTCAGACGTTCGTGATCACGTCAGGATCGATGGAAGAGACGCTTCTAGTCGGCGACATGCTCCTGGTGAACCGAGCGGCCATCGGTTCGCACATTCCGTTGACCGGGATCCGCATTCCGGGCTATTCGAAGCCCCACCGGGGCGATGTCCTCGTATTCGACCCTCCACACGAAGAAACGATCAAGCTCGTGAAGCGATTGGTGGGCATGCCTGGGGACACGGTCCGCATGCGCGACAGGGTTCTTTATGTGAACGGTGAAGCTTCAGAGGAACCCTACCTGAAGCACTCGGATGTGAGGGACGAGAGTCATCCTTGGATGGCCTGGCAGCGTGACTACCTCGTACCCGGGATGGATGCGCGTACGTATGCTCCGACTCGCGACAACTGGGGCCCTCTGGTTATTCCCGAGGATCGCTACTTCATGCTCGGTGATAACCGGGAGACCAGCCTCGATTCCAGGTATTGGGGTCTTCTCGAGGGATGGCGCCTGGAGGGGAGGGCGGTCTTCACATACTTCTCGTACAACAAAGGGTCCTATCGACCCTTCCCGTGGTTACGCGAGGTTCGGCTTGACCGAGTCGGGCGCGGCATCAGGTAGCTCCGCGGTCCCGTGCTTCTCGATTTGAACCAGGGTGTGAGCCCTGAGCTGGCCGCACGCGGCGTCGATGTCTTGGCCGCGAGTCTCACGGACCGCGACTGAAACGCCCCGGTCTTCGAGTCCTCGCGCAAATTCGGCAATACGCTCTGGCTCGGACGCTTCCCAATCCTGATATGGGATCGGGTTGAACGGGATCAGGTTTACGAAAGCACGCACCTGAGAGGCGAGGTCCGCGAGGGCGGGCAGGAGCACCAGGTCGTCGTTTATCCCTCGGATCATCGTGTATTCGAAAGTGATCCGCTTACCTCCGGCGGCATCGAATTTTCTCAGTGCTTCGATAACCTCCGGAAGGGGATGCCGCTTCTCCAACGGGATCAGCTCGCGCCGAAGGTCGGACTGTGGTGCGTGGAGAGAGAGAGCCAACCGGAACTGCTCTGGGCGCTGCGCTAACTCGTCGATTCCAGGCACGACACCGACCGTGGAAACTGTGATGCGACGCGCGCCCACACCGTAGCCCTGGTTCAGGATCGTCAGAGAAGGGTGGACGGCCTTCCGGTTCGACAACGGCTCGCCCATCCCCATGTACACGATATTGCTGATCGGCCCGAGGCCCTTTTCTTTGGCCCAGCGACGGGAGGCTCGATACTGCGTCACGATCTCACCCGCAGTGAGTTGTCGGTCAAAGCCACCCCAACCCGTCGCGCAGAATGTGCACCCCATTGCACAGCCTGCCTGTGATGAGATGCACAGCGTCAGGCGCTTCTTTGTCGGAATGAGCACGGATTCGACCAGTTCGCCGTCCGCCAAACGCCACAGGTGTTTGACTGTCCCGTCCTTGCTGATCTCGACCCGGGCGACTTCAGGCTCCGCTACCGTGAACGACTCTGAAAGGGTATCACGCTCCGTCACAGAGAGGTCGGTCATTTCATCGATCGACCCGGCGAGCCGCTCATAGAGCCACTTCGTCACCTGACCGACCCTGTACTCAGGCTGGCCGCGCTGAGCGAAATGGTCCTCTAACGCCGAACGGAGGTCGTCTGGCGTCAATGAGAGGAGGTCAATGCGGGCTTCTGTCGTCATTCCCGGTGGGGTCGGTGGGGGCCGTTTTCTTGAATCACCTGTGGGGCGGGCTTAACTTAGCCGTCAACCGGAACCCGCTGAAGACGAGGGAGATCACCCCCGGTGACCAATCAAATGTTTGCGTGGGGACCCGCTGTTCTTTGGGCAGTGGTCCTTTTTTTGTTGAGTTCGATTCCGGGGTCGGCCATTGAAGGCATCTCGGTTAGCGATTTATTCATCCACACCTGCGTTTATTCGGTCCTGGGAGCTGCCCTCGTTTACGGACGGTGGAAGGGATCGGTCGGATGGTCCCACGGACTACTGATCGCGGCTGGGGTCTTGTACGGTGCCAGCGATGAGTGGCATCAGTCGTTCGTACCGGGGCGGTATCCCGCCGTGAGTGATTGGCTCGCTGACGCAGCGGGGATTGTGATCGGCTATATGGCGCTGTACTGGTGGATCGAGACACGCAGAACTGCAACAGAAACGACACTCTGATGGCGAACATGGAAATCGAACGGACACAGCTTCGCACGCGGATGGTAGGCGGCCTACGAGGGTCGGATGCCGATTCCAGGATGCATCTCGCAGGTTGGGTACACCGCCGTCGTGACCTCGGCGGCCTGCTCTTTGTGGATCTTCGCGACCGAAGTGGCCTCGTTCAGGTGTCGTTCGGGCCGGATTGGACGGATGCCGCTTCGCTTGAACTCGCTCATAAGATCGGACATGAGGATGTGATCCGAGTCGAAGGTGTTGTGACGACCCGCCCCCAAGGGGCCGAAAACACCGATATGGCGACGGGCGACATCGAAGTCCGCGCGAGTTCATTGCAGATCCTCTCCGATGCGCGCACGCCGGCGATCCCGGTGTATCGCAGTGCGGATGACGAGCTGCCGGCGGAAGAACTCCGACTGCAACACCGAGTCCTGGATCTGCGGCGCCCGGAGCTGCAGCAGGCGCTGGTACTGCGGCACAAGCTCATCTTGGAAACCCGGAATTACATGGATCAGCACGGCTTCATCGAAGTCGAAACCCCGATCCTGACGAAAGCGACTCCCGAAGGAGCTCGCGACTACCTGGTCCCGAGTCGTGTGCACAAAGGGGAGTTCTATGCCCTTCCGCAGAGCCCGCAGATCTACAAGCAGATCCTGATGGTTGCCGGCTTCGACAGGTACTTCCAGATCGCTCGATGCTTCCGCGATGAAGACCTTCGTGCGGATCGCCAGCCCGAATTCACGCAGATCGACGTCGAGGCCTCGTTCGTCGAACCAGAGGACATTCTGGTTTGGATTGAAGGCCTGATGGCGAGCCTCGCCAACGTAGCAGACATCCCTGCGGAACGGCCGTTCCCGAGACTCTCGTGGCACGAGTCTATGGAGCGGTACGGCTCGGATCGACCCGACCTACGGTACGAGTTGGAGATCAGTGACTGGACCGATGCGACGCGTGACGTGGAGATGGGAATCGTGCGCTCCGCCGTCGACGCGGGCGGTCGGCTCCGCGGTCTGCACCTCGTGGGTGGGGCACGCCTGTCGCGGAAACAAATCGAAGGGATTGAAGCGAAGGCGAAGGAAGCTGGCGCTCCGGGGTTGTTCTGGGCGAAGGTGAAAGACGAGGGGACTTCGGGTCCGCTCGGCAAGTTCTTAGGGCCCGCCAATGTTGAAGCCATGGGGCTCTCAGTTGGTGACTTGATCTTGGCATCTGCCGGGCAAGACTCCGTCACGTCTCCGGCGCTGTCGGCGGCCAGGGCTGCAGCTGCGGTGGCGATGGAACTGCCACTCACGACTGAGCACTCCTGGCTCTGGGTCACCGAATTCCCGGTCTTCGAAGAATTCGATGGCGTGATCGTGGCCAGCCATCACCCTTTCGTAATGCCACACGCGGACGACATTGATCGAATTGAGACGGATCCGGTCTCCGTACGAGGCACAGCGTACGACTTGGTGTATAATGGCACCGAGTTGGGATCAGGCAGTATCCGGAATCACCAGCCTGAGGTTCAGCGCAGTATTCTGAGGGCACTAGGCCTCAATGAGGCAGAGATCGACGAAAAGTTTGGCTTTCTTCTCGATGCGCTTGCTGCCGGAGCGCCGCCTCATGGAGGCATCGCGCTGGGAGTGGACCGAATCGTGCAGCGTTTTACCGGATCGGGTAGTCTGAGGGATGTAATTGCATTCCCGAAGACGACGGCGGCCCGAGCTCTTTTCGAAGGGGCTCCGACCGCACTGGGTGACTCCGAACTCGAAGAGCTCGGCCTGATCGTGAAGAGACGGGAGACAGAGGAGGGCTAGCCCTCCTAGGAGACCATTTGGCGAACGGCGACACGATTATAGCACACCGCCTTGACGCGGACGGGGTCGATCCCCTCATGCTCGCGGGGGTCAACGATCGAAACATGCAAGAACTCACGCGGCTCTTTGGCATCAGGGTCGTTATGCGCGGAGATCACTTGATCCTCTCCGGGGGCCTGAGTTCGGTGGAGCGGTCGGTGCCTGTGGTGCAGCACATGATCGAACTCTCTCGTTTGCGGGTGCCGTTCGACGTGCCGGACATCGGACGCTTCGCGGATGGAGTTGATGCGCTAGGACCCGACGGCATAGTCCACCCTGACGACCAGATCCGTATTGCCATCCCGGGATCTCGCAAAGTCATCGTACCCAAGTCGGATGGGCAGCGGAGTTACGTCCAAGCGATCACTGCGAACGACATCGTGATCGGTGTTGGCCCTGCCGGGACAGGGAAGACCTATCTAGCGGTAGCGTGCGCGGTCGAAGCGCTCTATAAGAAGAGAGTTAAGCGGATCGTCCTGGCTCGGCCGGCGGTCGAAGCCGGCGAGCACCTTGGTTTCCTCCCGGGCGATCTTCAGGAGAAAGTGGATCCATATCTTCGTCCGCTTTACGATGCGCTCGAGGACATGATGCCTCAGGAGCGTGTCCAGAAAGCACTCGAGGAACGAACGATCGAGATTGCCCCGCTGGCCTACATGCGAGGGCGTACACTGTCGGATGCTTTTGTCATTCTCGACGAAGCTCAGAATGCGACTACGGCGCAGATGAAAATGTTTCTGACGCGCCTCGGCCTGAACTCGCAGGTGGTGATAACCGGTGACAAGACGCAGATCGATCTTCCTCGGAAGGAAAACTCTGGCTTGCTCGAGGTCGAGCGGATTCTCGGCGGAATTCAGGGGATCTCGGTCGTGTATCTCGACGCTAAAGACGTGCTCCGACATCGCCTAGTGAAGGACATTATCAAGGCGTACGAGCGGGCTTCGGATGAAGGGGCCGAGGCGTGAGTCGCCGTTCCGAGAAGAAGGAGCGGACATCTGTGCTCCACCAACTCTCCGGAGCACCGGGCGGGGCGTGGGGTGACCGCATCACGCATCACGGGGCCCGAGTCTTCCTCGTGCTTGCCTTGGCTGCGCTGGTGTCGGTCTTCTTCCCGCCGATTCGCGGCACTGACGTGGCTCCGTATCAAGAGGGAAGGGTCGCTCAGGAGGACGTGATTGCGGCGATACCGTTCAGTATCCCGAAGGCGCCTGCTGAGCTCGAGGCCGAACGGCGCACTGTAATGGACGCGGTTCCGCCCACTTTTGATCTGCTTCCCGAGTCCGCTGACACCATGTCTGCCCGGCTCATGCGGTTCTTTGATCAGATCGATTCTGCAGCGGAGTCTCGAGACAGCAGCCGATTAGAGGCGGTGCTGCGCGGAGGCAGAATCGTAGCTACCGCTTCTCAGATGGCTTTCTTGATCGACGACGAAGCTCGCCTAGACCTTCGGACCGCCGCAGTGCTCGCAATGCAGATCGTGCATGACGGGGTTGTGGACGCTTCACGCATTGCGGATCTCACGGCGACCCGGGTTACGATCAGAGAGCCCCAGCAAGAAGAACGCAGTGTTCTGGTTGAGGATCTTGCGACTTCACGGGTCTTCTTGGACGAAGCGACACGCTTGTTGCCAAGCGAGACCACGCCGGAGCAGGCGGGCCTTTTCAGCATGATGCTCATCGGCCATATGCAATACAGCCTGTCGCTCAACGTGATTGCCACGGAGGGTGACCGTAGCGCTGCGGCGGGCTCGATTTCGCCGACCAAGGGTGAAGTACTCGAGAACCAAGCGATCGTCCGACAGGCGGACCCGATCGGACCGGAGGCATTAGAGCGGCTCGCGGCGTATGAGGCGGCACTCAGAGCTCAGGGAATGCGTCAAGCGGAACAGCTGGGGTGGGGCGCGCTGATCGGATCCGGCATCGTCAATGCGATGATGCTGTCGCTCTTTGGCTTGCTCTTGTTCTTCAACCGCCCTGAGGTGTATGCGAACTATCGGTGGTTGGTGCTCATCGCGGTTCTCGTCGCGACCTACTTTGGTGCCGCAGTGGCGATCGATCGCAGTGGGCTGGCTACGGAGTGGCTCCCGATCGCGTTCGTCGCGTTGCCAGTTGCAGTTCTTTGGGACTCGAGGATGTCGCTCTTCCTTGTGCTGGTTCTTGTCGCGATCACTGGAACGCTCACACCGTTCTCCGACTATGGAAGCGTGCTGGCCTTGATGGCTGCGGGTGCCGCTGCCGCGATGAGTGTGCGAGCCGTCCGGCGCCGGTCGGAGACGTGGGTGTCCATCGCGATCATCGCGGCGGCAGGAGGGGTCATGCTGGCGGCGCACGGACTCGCGACAGCGGCCGATTTCGGCGGTGTCGCCCGTGGCACCGTAGCGCTCGCTGGGAACGCGACAATCTCTGCGCTCCTTGCGATGGGCTTTCTGTTCGTCTTCGAGTTGTTCACAGGTATCACGACGGACCAGACGCTCCTCGAATGGGCAGATCCAACGCGGCCACTGTTGCGTAGGCTCTCTCTGGAGGCGCCGGGCACATACGCTCACACGATCAATGTCGCGAACCTGAGTGAGGCGGCTGCGGCCGAAGTCGGAGCGAACGGGCTACTGAGCCGAGTGGGTGTCTACTATCACGACGTGGGCAAGATGCTGAAGCCGCACTACTTCGTGGAGAACCAGCCGGCCGGCCGGAACCCGCACGATAAGCTCAAACCGGAGACGTCTGCCGCCATCGTGAGGGAACACGTCACGGAAGGAGTGCGGCTCGCGAAAGAGGAGAAAGTCCCCGACATCGTTCTCGATTTCATCCTAGAGCACCACGGTACACAACGGATCGGCTTCTTCTACGAGAAGGCTTGCGAGGAGGCCTCCGGCGAGGTCCATGCGGAGCGTTTCTCCTACCCCGGGCCGAAGCCTCAATCCAAAGAGACAGCGATCGCGATGCTTGCCGACTCGTGTGAGTCTGCGACTCGGGCGATGCAAGAGCCGACCCCGGAGCGTATGCGCGATCTGATCAACAACGTCGTCGACGGCAAGATCGCCGACGGTCAGCTTGATGAGTCTCCGCTGACGCTCGGAGAGATCGCACGGGTCAAGGAACAGTTCGTGAAGATCCTCGCGGGTGTCATGCACCGGCGTATCGAATACCCCTCGACGAAGCACCTCACGGATGCCGAGGGTGAAAATGGGGAGAGCCCGAAGAACGGGACTGCGGAAGAGGGTGCGGACCAAGCGCCCGGTTCCGGGGCATCCGAACCCCATGCATCTGCCTAACGAATGAGGGTTCAGGTCAATACGAATGGGTTCGAAGATGCACCTTTGAAGTTGCTCCGGTGCGCTGTCGAGCGTGTGCTTCGGGGCGCGGCAGACCAGGCGGAGGTCTCTCTGACTCTCGTGTCCGACGAGGAGATCACCTCGCTGAATCGGGAATACTTAGGGAAAGATTGCCCTACCGATGTCATCGCTTTCAATCTTGGCGACGAACATGTGCCCTTAGGTGATGTCTATGTGTGCGTGAGCCAGGCAGAACGCCAAGCGGTCGAACTCAATGTCTCGGTGAAGGAGGAACTCACCCGACTTGCCATCCACGGCGCACTTCACGTGATGGGCGAAGACCATCCCGATGGGCTGGACCGATTGGAAAGCCCGATGTTTGTGCTTCAAGAGAGACTCTTGAGCGAGGTTCTCGCCGGCGGCTGTTAGTTAGCCTCATGCCCGCCTTGCGGGGTCTCCGCACCTCCGGGATCTTCCAGCCTCGCGCTCTCCGTGACCGTTTCATGTCGCAGATCGGCTCACGGCGCCCCCCGATTTCGACCGACTGGCCATGAGCAACTCCGAGCATGACCTCCAGCGAAGCAAAGAACGCCTCGAGGCTCTCGTCGCCTCGGGTGATTTGTTTGCGCTAAGAGCCGTAGTCGAGGGACTGCATGCCTCGGATATTGCGGACGTCGTAGAGCTTCTCGACGAGGGTCAGCAGGTAGAATTCCTCAGTGCGTTGTCGGCTGATGTGGCCTCTGAGACACTCTCGGAGATGGAAGAAGGCGAGGAGCGCGGCGACCTCCTCGCGGCGTTTACTCCGGAGAAGGGTGCGGAGCTCCTCCACGAGCTTCCGGATGATGACGCTGCGGACCTCATCGCAGAACTCGAGCCCGACGAACAAGAAGCGATTCTCGGCGCGCTCTCAGATGAAGAAGCTTTGGAACTCCGAGATCTCCTCGAGTACGACGAGGAGACGGCTGGCGGACTCATGACCACGGAATTGGTCAAAGTGTATGGAACGCTGACTGCGGGGCAGGCGATCGATCAGGTGCGAATCCAAGGACAGGAAGTCGAGGACTTCTATACCGTCTTTGTTATCGATGCGGACGACAGGCTTCTAGGCACGCTTCGACTCGACGATCTCGTCATTGCGAATCCGGAAGAGACGTTCGCTGGGCTGGTGCAAGAACCTGTTGCGACAGCCCTCCCGGATCTCGATCAGGAAGAGGTTGGCCGACTCATATCGCGATACAACTTGGCGTCCGTTCCAGTTGTTTCGGAGGACAACAAACTCCTGGGTCGGATCACCTTCGATGATGTGATCGACGTGCTCGAAGCGGAACAGACAGAGGATATCCTTCGCCTCGCCGGGGTCACGAATGAAGACGAGCTGAGGCACACATGGACGGAGTCGGTCCGGGTCCGTCTTCCGTGGCTCATACTCAACTTGATCACCGCTTCACTCGCAGCTTCGGTGATTCTGATTTTCGAAGATGTGATCGCTCAGATGACAGTGCTCGCCTTCATCGCACCGATCATCGCTGCCATGGGCGGGAGTTCCGGGACTCAGTCACTCGCCATCACCATTCGACGGATGACGATCGCGGGACCGGATGGTGTCCAAGGGTTTGTGGGGAAGGAAGTCCTGATCGGGCTCGTCAACGGAGCCGTGCTCGGTGTGGGGCTGGCGGGCCTCGCTATGCTCATTCCCGGAGCAGATCCGCGATTGGGGTTGGTCGTCATGCTCGCGATGTGGGGCAATCAGATCGCCGCCGGCTTCGCGGGGGCGTTCATCCCAACCATGCTCGAGCGGGCAGGCGTCGATCCTTCCGTCGCCTCTTCGGTGTTTGTTCACACGCTCACCGACCTAATCGGTTTCTTCCTGCTACTGGGACTGGCGTCTAGACTCCTGTTATGAAGCGAATCTCACGCACCTTCTCTGTGCTCTTCCGACTGAGCCCGTTCGTCGTGGCGTTCCTGAGGGACCGGAGAGCGTGGATTTTGTTCGGCCGCCCGGCTTCTCGCACGGACGCGCACCACCAACTTAGAGCCGAACGCCTGACAGCCCGCTTGGCCAAGCTCGGACCTACGTTCATCAAGTTGTCTCAGCTGTTGAGCTCGCGCGCGGACATCCTGCCGGAGCCCTATCTGTCACAGGTGTCTCGGCTGCAGGACCAGGTCCCCCCAGACCCTGCTGATGAGATCCGACGAGTCATCGAATCGGAAGTCGGTGCGCCGATTGCAGAGATCTTCGAAGAATTCGAGGACGAGCCCATGGCAGCGGCCTCCCTCGGACAGGTTCACCGCGCCCGCGTGAATGGGCGGGAGGTCGTGGTGAAGGTGCTGCGACCCGGTGTGGAAGCGGCTATCGCCCTGGATCTCGATATCTCGTTCCGACTTCTGTTCTGGCTCAACATCATCTTCCCGACCCACCATGTTCGGGCGCTGACGAATGTCGTTCGGGAGTTCTCCGTGGGTGTGCGAGCGGAGATGGACTTCCGGTCCGAGGCGCAGAATGTCGCACGGTTCCATGCGGTGTTCTCGGGAGACCGGCGCGTACGTGCTCCGGAGGTCTTAGAGGACTTCACGCATCGCCGTGTCCTGGTCATGGAGTACTGTCCCGGCACGAAGGTCGACAGCCTACACGAATTGTTCCGGTCAGGCCGTCTGTCTTTCCGGGCGGTGATGGAGTCGCTCACCGGCGTATACCTCCGGATGATGATGGTGGACGGCTTCATGCACGCCGACCCTCATCCGGGGAACCTCCTGGTGCAGGACGATGGGACGATCGTGGTCCTGGATTGGGGCGCCGTCCTCGAGGTGCCCCGTTGGACGCGAGAGTCGATTCTGGGCGTTGCGCTCGCAGTGGGGCGAGAAGACATCGACGGCGTGATCAACGAGATGTATCGCTTGGGCATGATCAGCCCAGACGTCTCACGGGGTGAGATCCGTGAGGCGGCCACGGAGATCCTGCGAATTGTCCAGCGCGCGAAGACCAAAAATCGCCAGCGCATTGTACAAGAGCTCGTCGCCGAGCTCCTCGACACGTTCTATACCTGGCCGATCCAACTGCCCCAAGAGCTCGTCTACTTCTTCCGCACGGGCGCCCTCATTGAGGGCTTGGCCTTACACTACGACTCGAATTTCGACGGCCTGACCTTTATTCAGGGTGTGATTCGGGAGAATCAGGTCGAGCTTCTGAAGTCGGCGGGTCAACAGCCGGCACAGATTGCGAAGAATTTTGTGGACGAGGCTCAATCGGCGATCCGGTCCGTGAGGGACTTGGTGATGCGCGCGGAGAAGGAAGAGCTCCGAGTGCGAATCCATCCCCGGGACGTTCAAGCCGCTGAGCGAGTGGTTCACCTCCAGGCCCGCCGCCTGTTGTTGAGCATATTCGCGAGTGCCACAGCAGTAATCACGTCGATTTTGTTTATCGCCCTGCGCAGTTGGTGGCTGCTTGGGCTCGGACTCTTCGCGGCTCTCACCATGTTCGTCGTAGTTCTCTTCATTCCTACTCACCTGTTGGAAAACCCGCTTCGCCATGCGCGGGGGGTCCGGCCGGACAATCGGAAATAGAGATGAGGCTCTGTCTATGACTTTTCACCAAGATCTTCTGAAACGGTTCAGAGCCGGGAACATCCCAGCTTTGGCCCGCGCGATTTCGATCGTCGAAGACGAGCGGGCCGGCTTTCAAGAGCTGCTGCACGAGGCTCTTCAGGAGGGTCCGTCCGTTCGAAGGATCGGATTCACGGGGCCTCCCGGGGCCGGCAAATCGAGTCTGGTCGCGGCAGCGGCGAAGACGTTCCTGGGTCAGGGAGAGCGAATCGGTGTGGTCGCGGTAGACCCCACATCTCCCTATTCGGGGGGGGCGCTCCTTGGAGATCGGATCCGGATGAACGATCTCGCGACGGATCCGGGGATCTTTATTCGCTCGATGGCCACGCGCGGGTCGCTGGGTGGCCTCGCGACCACGACAAAGGAAGTTCTCGACTTGGTAGACGTGTTCGGCTTCGATGTCCTCCTCGTCGAGACGGTCGGCGTGGGCCAAACTGAGCTAGAGATCACCGCGGCGGCGGATACGGTCGTGGTGGTCCTAGTGCCCGAATCTGGCGACGCCATTCAGGCCATGAAGGCCGGCCTGATGGAAATCGCCGACATCTTCGTGGTGAACAAATCGGACCGTCCCGGTGCGGATCGCCTGGTCAAGGACTTGCGCCAAGCTCTCCACCTGAAAGCGGGCAATGCCATGAAGGACATGCCGGCCCACCATGGGGTGGATCTGGCCCGTATCGCGAAAGAGGAGCGGACGACCGACGCTCCTCCCATACAAGAGGGGGGGTGGCAGATTCCCGTCTTGTCCACCGTAGCGCTCACCGGTGAAGGCGTGGGGGATCTGCTCGCAGCCATCGACGCTCACCGAGAATGGTTGGGAACCAGCGGTCAGATCGAGGTGCGCCGGAGGGCCCGTGCGCGTGTGCGAGTCCAGGACGTGGTCGATCGCGAGCTAAGGAGAGTCGCGAGGCGTTCCGAGGCTACAGGGGGGGGCTTAGAGCCGTACTTGGACCAGATGAGGGACGGGACAGAGACCGCTTATTCGGTTGCCGCGGAGTTGCTGAAGCGCCTGCTGCGTTGACCTTGTCTCCCGCCCAGCGTCATCTTTCAGTGCTATTCCGGAATCGCAGGGCCTGATCCGACGGTATACGCGGAATCAGTATCAATACAGGAGTCTGAATGTCGACGGTTGAAAAAGACGCTCTGAACCCCGCCGAGTTGGCTGATTTGGTCCGTGTACGCGAGGAGGAACTCTCCCAGCTGAAGGCCCGACTCGCCGGTTGGGAAGAGACCTACGAAGGCATGCCAAAGCGCGACTCTCTATTCGAGTCGATCTCTGGGCGAGAGGTGCGTCCGCTGTATACGCCGTTGGATCGGACGAGTGAGGATCCCGAGGAAGATGTCGGATTCCCGGGAGAGTTCCCGTTCACACGGGGGCCTTATTCCACGATGTACCGCACTCGCCTCTGGACCATGAGGCAATTCGCCGGCTTCGCTACGGCAGAAGAGACGAACGAGCGGTATCACTATCTGCTTGCGCATGGGCAGACCGGACTCTCAGTCGCGTTCGACTTCCCCACGCTGATGGGGTACGACTCCGACCACCCGCGCTCGCTCGGTGAGGTCGGTGTGTGCGGTGTGGCGATATCGTCGCTGGCCGACATGGAGCGACTGTTCGAGGGCATCCCCCTCGATCAAGTGTCGGTGTCCATGACCATCAATGGTCCGGCGATCATTCTCTTTTGCTTCTACGTTGCGGCTGCCGAGCGGCAGGGCGTGTCGCCTGAGGTGCTTCGTGGGACTGTTCAGAACGACATCCTGAAAGAATACCAGGCACAGCACGCCTGGGTGTATCCACCCGAGCCTGCCTTGCGACTGATCGTCGACATGTTCGAGTGGTGTAGCGAGCACACCCCCAAGTACAATCCGATCTCGATCTCGGGCTATCACATTCGTGAAGCAGGGGCGACCGCAGGCCAAGAATTAGCCTTTACCCTGCGTAACGGATTTGAATATGTGGAGCGTGCGGTCGCAGCGGGCCTCGACATAGATGCGTTTGCCCCGCGGCTCTCGTTCTTCTTTGACGTGCACAATGACTTTTTCGAAGAGATTGCGAAGTTCCGTGCCGCCAGGCGTATTTGGGCGAAGGGCATGCGGGACAAGTACGGCGCGAAGAACCCCGACTCCTGGCGGTTGCGCACACATGCGCAGACGGCCGGTGTGAGCCTCGTGGCCCAACAGCCCGAGAACAACATTGTCCGGGTCGCCTATCAAGCGATGGCGGCGGCCCTTGGTGGTACCCAGTCGCTGCACACCAATTCCATGGATGAGACGCTCGCGCTTCCCACGGAAAAAAGCGTCCGCATCGCTCTTCGCACTCAACAAGTCTTGGCCTTCGAGTCCGGAGTGGCGGACACCATCGATCCGTTAGCCGGATCGTATTACGTGGAAACGCTGACGGACGAGCTCGAACAGGAAGCCATGGAGATCTTCGAACAGATCGACGCGCTCGGAGGTGTGGTGCCCGGTATCCATGAGGGCTGGTTCCAGAAGGAGATCGCGGGCTCTGCGATGCGCCAGCAGCGTGAGATCGAATCAGGCGACCGTGTCGTTGTGGGTGTGAACAAGTTCACCGAGGGGTCGGGTGGTATCGAGATCGACACCCTTCGCATCGATCCTTCGGTCGAGGCAGGTCAGGTCGAAAGCATGGCAGACCTGAGAGAGCGGCGTGATGCCGACGAAGTTGAGAGAACGTTATCGGCCTTACGTCACGCCAGTGGCACCGAGGACAACGTGGTCCCATTCATCCTCGACTGTGCCCGAGCATACTGCACTCTGTACGAGATCCGTGCGGCCATGGAAGACGTCTTCGGTTCGTACAAGGAGCCGGTGTTCTTCTGACCGAGGTTTCCATGGCTGTGCGAGCGGTCTTGTTCGATGCGGGAAACACGCTCGTATACCTGGATCAGGAACGGATGGCCGGCCTGTTTCTAGAGGCTGGGGTGGTGACTGATGCCGAGCAGGTGCGGGAGGCGGAACTCCGCGCTCGCGCGAAACTGCACGAGGGAATCCAGGCTGGCCAAGTCGGTACCGAACCTGAGCTATGGCATCAGTACTTCCTGGCGTTGTTTAAGGGCAGTGGCGTGCCGGATGACAGACTTGAAGACGTCGGCCTTCGGTTACGGGATGAGCACCACCGGGATCACATGTGGACTGGAACCGAGCCGGGCACGCACGAAGCGCTGGAAGAGCTCCGGAGCGCGGGGCTTCGCCTGGCCGTCATCTCCAACGCTGATGGTAGGATGGCCGACGTCCTCGACCGATGTGGCCTCACCACCTACTTCGACTTCGTCATCGACTCAGAGACTGTGGGCGTGGAGAAACCTGATCCTGCGATTTTTCTCGATGCCTGCCAGCGCTTAGAGCTGGAACCGAGTGAATGCCTCTATGTGGGGGATCTGTACCAAGTGGACTACCAGGGGTCGACGGCAGCCGGTCTCCAGGGAGTCCTCTTCGACCCGTTGAGGCTCCATGAAGGTCGCACTCCGCGAGTGTCGGATCTGGCCGAACTGACGACCCAATTGGTGGCGCGTTAACCCGAATCTGCGGTGAGTCGCTGGATCGGCACCTGGCTCCTCCCGGCGTAACGTGTGATCCGGTATCTTTTTAGCCTTCGGAGACACCCATCCGGCCTCTTCAGGAACGACCATGTCCGAGACCGACCGAAAGATTCGAGTACTGGTGGCCAAGCCTGGCCTCGATGGCCACGACCGCGGCGCGAAAGTCATTGCCAGCGCCTTCCGCGATGCCGGGTTCGAGGTCATCTATACGGGGCTTCATCAGACGCCCGAAATGGTGGTCAGCGCTGCGATCCAGGAAGACGTGGACGTCATAGCGATGTCCATCCTTTCGGGCGCTCACCTGACGCTCTTTCCGCGAGTGAAGGCGCTTCTGGATGAGGCAGGCGTGGATCACATGCTGTTGACCGGTGGCGGGATCATCCCCGAAGAGGACGTCGACTCCCTCGTCGATCTTGGCGTGGGGAAGTTGTTTGGTCCGGGAACTCGGACCACAGAAGCCATCGAGTACATCCGCGAGTGGTTCGCAACTCGGGAGACGGTTTGACCGGGACGGATCGCTTGATATGACGGATGCATCCGGGCCCGACCCCTCCGGACGTATGGCCGAACTCGCGTTCGAATTGCGGAAACTGCGTGACACACTTTACGACGGTGGCGGTGCGAAACGCATTCAGCTCCAGCACGATCAGGGCAAACTGACGGCTCGCGAGCGAGTCCACCTGCTTCTCGACGATGGAGAGCCGTGGGTTGAGTTGGGGCTTCTCGTCGCGCACGACCTCTACGACGGTCAGGCGCCGGGCGCCGGCGTGGTCACTGGAGTCGGCAGGGTTGCGGGGAGGGAAGTGGTCGTCGTGGCAAACGACGCCACCGTGAAGGGGGGATCTTGGTGGCCCGAGACGATTACCAAGATGCTTCGAGCTCAAGAAGTGGCCATGCGTTGTCGCGTTCCGATCGTGTATCTGGTTGATTCAGCGGGTGTGAATCTTCCGCACCAGGGAGGTGTCTTTCCGGGTCAGTACGGGGCTGGACGGATCTTCTACTACAACTCGATCATGCGTCGCTATCTACGCATTCCTCAGATCGCAGCTGTTATGGGGCCGTGTATCGCCGGTGGCGCGTACCTCCCGGCGCTGTCTGATGTCATCCTGATGGTCGAAGGGACGTCGTTCATGGGCCTTGGAGGTCCGGATCTCGTAAAGGGCGCGACCGGCCAGACAGTGGGGTCAGAGGAGTTGGGCGGAGCTCGAGTCCACACCGAAGTCGGTGCGGTCGCTCACTACATGCTGAAGGATGACCCTGCCTGTTTAGTGAAGATCCGGCAATTGGTGGCAGATCTCCCCGTTGAGGATCGGTCTGAGAATCGCACCCCGACGCCGCCTAAGCGTCTGGCGTATGAGCTGTATGACCTACTCCCGGACGACCACAGGCAGCCGTATGACATGAAGGAAGTGCTCGAGTGCATTTTGGATGGCGACGCGTTGGATGAATTCCAACCCGGACACGCTCCCGAGATGATTTGTGGCACTGGGTTCATGGACGGTCACCCTGTAGGCGTGATCGCAAATGCCAGGGGGATGTTCAAGAGCGACGACGGGCCCCCACGCTTGGGCGGCATCGTGTACACGGAGAGCGCACGCAAAGTGGCCTACTTCATCGAAACGATGAATCGCCACAAGACTCCGCTTTTGTTCGTTCAGGACGTCTCTGGATTCATGGTAGGACCTGAGGCTGAACACTCCGGCATCATCCGGGCTGGCGCTGAGTTCGTGGAAGCCATGGCCACAGCGACTGTGCCCAAGATCGTACTTACCGTGAATCACGCGTCGGGTGCCGGGTACTACGCGATGGCGGGGCAGGGCTTCGATCCCGACTTCATCATCTCGCTGCCTACTGGGCGCATGGGAGTGATGGAGGGATCAAGCGCGGTCGTCGCGCTGTTCAGTGGGCAACTCGAGAAACTCAAGGAAGCGGGCATGGTCCCGGACGAAGATCTGACCACACGTATGGACGAGGTCCGCGAGGAGTATGAGCGTCAGCTGGACGCGCGATTCGCTGCGGCGCGCGGCTTCGTGGACGAAATCGTGCTCCCTGAAGAGTTACGACCCGCGCTCGGCCTTCTGTACAAGACGGCACGACACAATCCTGGACCTCACATCGGTGCGTTCCAGATTCCCGGAGGGACACTTTGAGCGGCAAGGACGTGGTGCGTGTTGCCAGTGGACAGGGCTTTTGGGGCGATGACCTAGAGGCTCCCGTGCGGCAGGTCGAAGTCGGCCGGTTAGCCGGATCGCCGTGAGCACACCGAAGCCGTCGAATCGGCCAGGGCGCTTTCTTGAGTGGAAGGTCCGAATCTTCGGCGGGGGCGCGGTGCTCGCACTTGTGGGCATGTATTTCGGCGAGCGCTGGATGACGGGTCTTGCCATCGTCGTACTGCTTGCTGGACTCGTCATCCGGGTCGTCCTCGAGCGTAATCCTTCAGGCAGCCTTTACGCGGATGACGATGACGAACAGAACGACGTTGGGACTCCTAGCAGCGAAGCCTGATTCGGCTGTTACAAGCGGAATACGTCAAACTTCCTAGAGAGTCAGTCGTTCTATTTGGAAAGTTGTCATCACGGAGGTGACATCATGATGAAGCAAACATTCGCGCCACTCCTTTTGGCGCTATCGCTGATAGGCACGGCGGCCCCGACGGCCGCACAAGAATCGCTCGACTCGCTCCAAGAAGTGCGTCTCGTGGACGGTTCGACTTTATACGGAACCTTGGTTTCTGATGGCGATCCGATTCGCATGCGGCTGCTTTCCGGCGACGAGATCACGATCTCGAGATCGAGAGTCCGCAGCATCCGAAAGGCGAAGGGGACCGTCCGGAACGGCGAGATGTGGCGGGAGGACCCGAATCTCACGCGTCTCTTCTTCTCGCCCACCGCACGGACGATGCCGAAGGGGCACGGCTACGTCGCCGGATACGAGTTGGTGTTCCCGTTCGTAGCGGTAGCTCCGACGGACAATCTGCTCCTCGCGGGTGGAACGCCGCTATTCGGGGACCTGCTCGACGCTCGGGTGTTCTACTTCGCTCCCAAACTCAATGTCTATACGTCTGCACGCACGGACCTTGCGATTGGCGGGTTCTTCTTCCATGAGGTCGACGGGCACGACATGAAAGTCGGAGCGTTGTACGCGGCCGTGACACAGGGCTCGTCGGACGCGGCGGTTACGCTCGTCGTGGGGGCCGGATATGACGAAGACGGCTTCTTAGACACCCCTGTCGCGATGCTGGGCGGTGAGTACCGCGTGTCTCGGACCATCAAGTTGATCACCGAGAACTACCTGACGTCAGAGGTCTCACTGTTCACGCTTGGGCCGCGCTTCTTTGGCGAGCGCTTGAGCGCTGATCTGGGCATCGGATTTGTGGTGAGAGGCAGCGGAGTATTCACGCTTCCCATAGTGAACTTTGTGTACGTCTGGTAGACAAGGGTTGGCGCGTTCGCCCATGGGATGGCCCACTTCGGGAGGCCATTCTCATGGGTGGAATCTGATCCCGTTGAACTCCTCCAGCGTTACCTCGGATACCCAGGGTTCCGACCTGGACAGGAATCCCTTGTTAGGGCCGTAATCTCCGGTCGCGACGCCCTTGGCATCCTTCCAACTGGGGGTGGCAAGAGCGTCTGTTATCAAGTTCCTGCGCTAGCTCTGGGTGGCCTGACTCTTGTAGTGACCCCGTTGGTGTCCCTCATGGAGGACCAGGTTCGCCGAGCCAATGAGATCGGCTTACGAGCACGCCACCTGAGCGCCACTCAGTCTGCGACCGAACGGGACGCCACGGGTCGAGCGGCCCTCGGGGGCAACCTCGACGTCCTATTTGTGGCTCCAGAACGATTGGGCCTGGCCCCATTTCTCAAGCTGATCGAGGCCTGTGACATCCGGCTTCTGGCTGTGGATGAAGCCCACTGCATTTCGGAGTGGGGGCACGATTTCCGGCCGTCTTACAGAGAGATCGGTCGGGTACGTGATCGTCTGTCGTGTCCGGTTATCGCGCTGACGGCTACGGCCACTCCTGCGGTGAGGGACGATGTGTCCCGCAACCTTCGCCTTTGCGACGCGGAAACCGTCGTGCAGTCCTTCGATCGGCCCAATCTCGCCTGGTGGGTGGATCGCATTCCCAAGGGCGCGAACCGGGCGTCTGTAGTACACGGAGTGCTTCGGAGACGTCCTGGGATCGCGATCGTATATGCCCCGACCCGCAGGAGCGTGGAGGGAATGAGGGACGCGCTCGCGCGTCGCGGCTACAGAGTCGAGGCATATCACGCTGGCCTGCCTGGCCCGCAGCGCACCCAGGTCCTCGAGGGGTTCATGGCAGGTGATTGCAGAGTCGTCGTGGCAACAAACGCGTTCGGCATGGGAATCGACAAACCCGACGTTCGGACCGTCATTCACACGCAATTGCCCACGACTCTCGAGGCCTACTACCAGGAGGCGGGTCGGGCCGGGAGGGACGGGGGGGAGTCACTGTGCCTAGCGCTGCACCATCGATCTGATCAGAGGACTGGGATCCGGTTCCTAGAAGGCGTCCATCCGCCCCTTCGTCGTCTGCGCCGCGTGCACCGGAGGTTGTTGCGTTTGTCGGACAAACACGGTGTTGTGACCGCCGGCCTGGAGTCGTTGGCCTCCTTTGTGGGCCGAATCGACACACGAGGGCTTCTCGTGGCCGTAGCCGCGTTGGCACGTGTCGGGGGCATCCAAAGTCTGAGCGGCCCTCTCCCTGAAATGGGAACGGCAGAGGGGTGTGGCGGCTCTAAGCCTCTCCGCATCGGGATCCGCCGCCGACCTCAATGGGCCTTGGCCGTGGAATTGCGCCGGAATGGTCTGACTAAACTCGCCCGAGTTCGTCGGTACGCAACGACTGCCGGATGCCGGCGGGGCGCCCTCCTGAGTTACTTCGGGGAGTCGCCGTCCGACTTTTGCGGAAGCTGCGACAACTGCTGTCCCCATTGAACGAGACTCCTAAATTCTCATGCATCGCTACCGGACTCCTGACCACCGTGAGCTTCAAGCCCGGGTGCGGCGCTTTGCTCAAGAAGCGATTGCCCCGGTGGCTCGTGAGTTAGATGAGACAGCGGAGTTTCCGTGGGAGAACGTCAAGGCAATGGGAGAGATGGGCCGGCTCGGAGTTCCAGTGCCCTAAGGACCTCGGGGGCATGGGACTCAACTACTTGAGCTACGTCCTCGTGGTCGAGGAATTGGCTAGGTTCGATGAAAGCCATTCGATCTCAACGGATCCAAGATCTTCATCCCACATGCGGGCGTCGGCGAGATCTTCGGGGCAACGGCGGTGACGGATCCGGAGGCTGGATCTCGAGGAATTTCGAGCTTCATCGTCTGCAAGCCCACGATAGACACGGCTCGGGCTGAACGGAGATTCAGGCCGGACGGCATCTGGTATACTACGCTCCTGGTTAAGAAACCAAGGGGCTCCCTACTCCAAGGAGGCCGATATGGCGAAGTTGTCTTGCTCGGAGTTGGCAATGACGGCGTCGTTGGACGCCATTCAGGTGATGGGCGGGGACGGCTACACGAGCGATTGCCCTGTCGAGCGGATCATGCGAGACGCTAAGATCTGTGAGATCGGCGACGGGTACGAGTGAGATTCAAAGGTTGGTCATTGGGCGGCATTTAGGAGCCGAGCTTATGACGGACCCGATTGTAGAGCCTGTTCTTGCGAGCTCGACTGAGCGCGTTGGAGCGGAACTAACCTAAAGAGTCGAATCCTAGCGGTAGGGGACTGGGGCATTTTCGAGATCGTTCGGAAGGGCGCCGATTCCACCGCGCCCAGGATGCCGGAGGCCGCACGGTCGCCGAATTCGCTTTGCTAAAGTCGGCGGGCGGGTGCGGGACGCGAACGGGCCCGGATAGGGTGAAGCGGATCGACGCAGAAAAACGGAGACATACTTGAGGAGAGAAATCCTTGTAAGTGCCACCCCACAAGAGTCATGGGTGGCGCTGCTTGAAGACAACCAGTTGGTCCAGATCATGCTGGACCGTCCCGACCAAGGCAGAATGGTCGGAGATATCTTCCTGGGCCGCGTCGAAGCGGTTCTTCCCGGCATTCAGGCCGCTTTCGTGGACATCGGGACCGAAAAGGCAGGCTTCCTGCACGTATCGGATCTCAACTACGAAGACGAAGATCTCGAAGACGGCGACGACAATGGGGAAGCGGAAGGCGACGGCAAGAAGAGTGGAGGCGGCGGCGGGCGAGGTGGCAGGCGTCGTCCCACTAAGTACCCCTCCATCCAGGAGAACGTGCAGAAGGGTCAAACCATTTTGGTTCAGGTGACCAAGGAGCCCATCAGCACGAAGGGTCCTCGAATCACTGCGCAGGTGTCTCTGCCGGGGCGCTTCATGGTCTACATGCCGTATTCGACGCACGTAGGCGTGAGCAGGAAGATCGAAGGCCGGGACCACCGGTCGAAGCTCCGCAAGATGGCGAAGTCCATCGTGAAGCCGACGACCGGCGGAATGATTGTTCGCACGGTCGGGGAGGAAGTGACCAAGAAGAAGCTCGGCAACGAATACGGGCGACTTCACGAGAGTTGGACGAAGATCCAAGCTCGGGCCAAGTCCCAGAGCGCGCCCTCTCCCGTGCACCGGGAGGCACAGCTCATCAGCGGAGTGATCCGCGATCTCTTCAGTGACAAGTTCGACGCCGTGCGCATCGACTCGAAAGCCACCTACGACGAGGTCAAAGAGTACGTCGAGGGCGTCGATCCGGAGTTGCTTGAACGGATTCACCTCTATGACGGCCCAGGGAGTCTCTTCGACAAGTACGGCGTTGAAGAAGAGATCCAGCAGGTCTTCCAAGAGAAGGTGACCCTCAAGTCGGGCGGGCACATCGTGATCGAGGTCACGGAGGCGCTCGTCTCGATCGACGTGAACACCGGGCGTTTCACGGGGAAGGGCAAGAAGGACCCCGAACAGACGATCCTCAAGACCAACCTCGATGCAGCCCGTGAGGTCGCCAAACAGCTTCGCTTGAGGGACATCGGCGGCATCATCGTCGTCGACTTCATCGACATGGAGTCGAAGGAGCATCGAGAGATGCTCGTCCATGAGATGCGGACTCAGCTCGGCCGTGATCGAGCGCGGACCAAGGCTTACGACGTCTCAGCGCTGGGCTTGATTGAGATGACTCGCCAACGCGTGCGCCCAAGCTTGTTCCAGTCTCTCACTTCGATCTGCGGTTCGTGTGGCGGCACTGGGCGTATTTATACGCCGGCGACGGTCGTGCGGCGCATCGAGCGGAGCCTAACGCGAGTAGCGTCGGCGAAGGACGAAAAGCTGATCGTGGTTCGGGTTCACCCCGAGGTCGCTCTACGTGTGATGGAAGAAGAGCCGGGCCTATTGAAGAGGCTTCGAGGCAGCACCCGATTGCAGTTGGCTCTGCGCGATGACCCTAGAATGCGGGTCGATGAATTCCGCCTCCTGGCCGGTCCGGCTGAGACCGATGTCACCGACAAATACGTAGCAGCCTAAAGGAGTGCTGAATGCCTTGACCGTTCGTACGAACAAGCCGACATTTACAGGCTCTACATCGAAGGCCGAGAAACGTTGGGAAGAATAGATATGTACGCAGTATTTCAGACTGGTGGAAAGCAATTCAGAGCTGAGGCAGGCTCGCGTTTTCGCATTCCTACGCTCGACATTGAGCCTGGGGCCTCGGTCACGTTTGACCATGTGCTTCTCGCTGGTGACGGCGAGGACAAAGTCATGGTAGGCACGCCCATCGTTGAAGGTGCGTCGGTTACGGCCGAGGTGCTCAGACACGGTCGTGGCGACAAGGTGATCGTCTTCAAGCGGAAGCGCCGGAAAGGCTACCGCAAAAAGCAGGGCCATCGCCAGAACTTCACGGAGATCCTGGTCGATTCCGTCGCGCTCTAAGCGACTCGATCGTGTTCTGATAGAGGGTAGTAACGAATGGCACATAAAAAAGCGGGTGGTTCCAGTCGAAACGGGCGCGACAGCAATGGGCAGCGCCTCGGCGTGAAGCGCTTTGGGGGGGAGCCGGTTAGTGCCGGCAGTATTCTCATCCGTCAGCGCGGCACCCGTTTCCACGCCGGTCGCAACGTCGGGAAGGGCAAAGACGACACGCTCTTCTCCAAGGTCGACGGTGTAGTGAAGTTCGAACGCATGCGTGCGCGGAACGTCATCTCGGTTTATCCGGGCGAGTAGTTTCCAAAACGCTTTCAGAGGTCCGGATCCGGAGGTTTTCAACCTGCGGACCGGACCTCTTCGCATACGTCGACTATGTGCTCTGCTCCCGATCGGGGACGCATCCATAAGTCGGCTGTAACGCCTCACCTTCCTGCGGGATCCAATAGAGGCACAACAAAGGGATCCAGCGACATTGCAACAAGTTGGTGCGATTGTTCGTACAGGAAGACGGCGATAGAGAAGGAGGTGGGCAATGTCTACCAAGAAAAACGATGGGTCTCTGACCCGTTCTGATAGATGGTGGGGTCTTACGCCGCTGCTGTTGGTGCCATTCCTCGTTTGGGGTGGAGAAAAGGCTGAGACTACTGTGGCGTCGGTGCCGGTCACGATCGAAGCACTGGGCACGGAGTTACCGCTCCACGTGAATGCGCGTGTCGAGCGCTGGATGGAGCGATTCCAGGGACCCCAAAAGGCCGCGTTTGAGACACTGTTGGATCGTCGTGGCGTCTGGGGCCCCTTGGTGCGCGGCAAGCTCCGTGAGCGCGGAATGCCCGAGGAGCTGCTCTACCTCGCGATGATGGAGTCTGGGCTGAAGCCGCGCGCGGTTTCTTCTGTCTCTGCCGTCGGTCTGTGGCAGTTCATGAGCCCGACCGCGATTCAGTATGGACTCAGACTGAACGAGTACGTCGACGAGCGTCGTGACCCCGTGCGGGCGACGGATGCCGCCCTCGACTACCTCCAATGGCTCCACGAGCGATTCGACGGATCGTGGTACCTGGCAGCTGCCGCATACAACGCCGGCCCTGGTCGGGTCCAGCGCGTGCTGAGGCGTCATGCTGAGGGCCGGTCGGGTGAGGAAGACATCTACTGGGAGGTTTTGGATCACCTTCCACGCGAGACGCGTGAGTATGTCCCCCGGTTGATCGCTGCGACGATCCTTGGAGAGGATCCGTCCGAATACGGATTCGTAGTGACTTCGGCTGAGACCTATCGGTACGAGACCGTATTCGTGCCGGGAGGCACGTCGCTCTGGAAGGTCGCCGACGTTCTCGGTGTCCAGATGTGGGAGCTTCGCAATCTAAATCCGCACCTGTTACAGGCGATCACGCCCCCGGGTCAGATCTACGGCGTCCGCGTGCCAGTTGGCGGTTCGTCACTCGTCGTGGCGTCGATTGCGCGCGAAACCGCGGTCAGACGCGCAGACGACTAGGAGCCGGGCCGGGCGCGACTCATTCGTCCGAAGCAGATTCGTCCGAGAGGGGCTGGCCCCAGCGGGTTTGCTCCTCTTGTGCGTCCCGGGCCGACGCGATGATTCGCCACACGACGTCGCGGGTGAGTTCTTCGTCTACACCCAGTTCGCGGGCAATGTCGGCGGCTCTCCGCACGACTTGAGCTTCCTGAGGGGGGTCCATCACAGGGAGGCCGAGCGCTTCCTTCGCGTGCCCGATTTCGATGGCCAGGTCACGACGCTTTCCGATCAGGCCAATGAACTCCTCGTCCAGCGCGCGGATTCTCTCCCGCATGTCGGCCAGCTTTTCGTGGCTCACGAAAAGAACCCTTTCAGATGCTCTTCATCTTGACGCTGGGTCATCAGACTGGCGCCTACCAAGACGGGCACATGGACCATTAGAGCCAAGATCCCTTCGTGCATGTCGTACGGTTTCAGCTCTGGGTTGGTGTAGAAGAAGAATGCTGTAGCCGTTCCTGCGATCAGTCCCGTGATCACACCCGCGGTTGTGGCACGCTTCCAATACATGGCTGCGACTACCGGCGGAGCGAGCTGAGAGATGATCCCGTAGGCGGTAGCTAGGAGCTGAACCAGCGACGACTCCGGATCCATCGCGAAGTAGTACGCGATGGCGCCGGTCAGCAAGACGATGACTTGCATTAGGCGACGCTGTTGGTGCTCTGTGAGGGGCATGAACTTCGCGACCCCGTCCCCAACGAATACGGATGCTGAGGCGTGCAGAAGGGCGTCGCCGGTAGACATGGACGCCGAGAGTGCTCCGGCACAGAAAAGCCCCACGACGACGGCGGGCAGGTCGGTCTCCAGGATCATGAAGGGCAAGATGAAGTCCGACGAAGCCGGCTGCCCGGCGAACATCACACCCGCAAAGCCGATCAGTAATACTGGAATCAGGAAGAGCTGGAACGTGGGAAAGAGGATCACCGTGCGGCGCAGTGTGTCGTCGTCCTTGGCGGTGAACGCCTTCATGAACAGATGTGGCCACATCATGAGTCCGATCGCGCTCACGAGAATGAACGTAGAGAACGCACCCCAGCTCCATGGATCTCCTGCCGCTGTGAGCCCCGGTGGAACCAGAAGTTCCGGCCTGGCTACTGCGATCTGTTCGAACATCGGCCCGATGCCACCGTACAGTCGATGGGGCAGATACAGACCCAGCGACCAGGCGATGATCACCATGAAGACACCCTGGAAGGTGTTGGTCCACCCTACGGCCATCGCTCCGGATCGGAGGACGTACAGGATCACGATCCCGTAGGCCACGAACGAACCGAGCCAGAGGGGGACGTGGCCGTCGGTCACGGCTTCAATGACGATTCCGGCGCCACGCATCTGCAGTGTGACGTAAGGCACGAAGGCGACAAGGCTGAGCACGGCGATCATCGCCGACAGTCTCTTGGACGGGAATCGTCCGGTGACCAGCTGCGCTTGGGTCACATACCCGAACTTTCGGCCGAGCAAGGCTGCCCGGGGGCCCATCCAGTAGAAGGGCGCCATCCCGAGCGCTCCGTACGCCAGGATGTAGAAGGCTGCTGCGCCTCGCGAGTAGGCCCAGCCTGGACCACCAAGGAAAGCGAAGGCACTGAAGACCGACGCCCCGGTGACGAAATACATGACGAGGAGACCAAAGGACCGATCGGCGGCGACATAGCCGGCCACACTGTCCGTTTGATTCCGGCCCGCCATGAGGCCGATGGTGAGCGTCAGCGCCAGATAGAGGACGATGATGATCGTGACGACAACCCATTGCTCCATCAGCCCTCACCTCCGTCTCGGTAACGCTTTTCGACGCGATCCAGCAGGTAGAGGACCACAACACTCCCGGCGATCCAGGCGGAGATCCACGCCAAACTGAAGGGCAGTCCTAGGATGAAGGGCTCAATACGGGCGAAGAGTACGAGCCCTGGCCAGGTCACTGCCAGCGCCATCAGGATGAAATAGATCGTCGTGAGCACGCGCGCGGTCTTGAGGCTCATTGGATACCTCCGCGGACGCGCCGCTTCACCGCGAGGGGCACCCGCGTCCCGTATTCAGTAATGCCGGAGAGGCGAGAGAAGTAGTCGTAGGCGGCGGCGGATGCGGCTTCGACTACGGCTCCTCCGTTTCCGCCGTAGTTGGCCATCACGGAGATCACGTAGGGGCGGTCCGGTACGTCGACGAGGCCCCAGACCGTGGCGACGCCTGTGATACCGCCAGGCTTGAAGGCAACCGGTACGGAGCGGGGGATCGGTGTCCGGATCGGTCCGCTCTTGTAGATCTCGAGGATCTCGCGGACTCGGGCGCAGGCGGCTTCGCCCATGGGCAGGTCGCAGTCAGCGATCTTTTCCATGATGAGCGCGGCGTCTCGAGGCGTGGAGAGATTCTCGTTCCCGCGCGCGGATTCTTCCGGCTGGATCATCTTTCTCTGGAGCTTCGTCTCCGCTGCGCCGAGTGAGGCGGACAGGGCGTTGATGGCCGGCATGCCCAATTCATCGATCAGCACGTTTGTTGCCGTGTTGTCCGAGTGCAGGATCATATAGATCGCGTAGTCCTCGAGCGACAGCGCAGAGCCGCCGTCGGTGAGGACCTGAAGCACGCCGCTCCCCGCGGTGCGGACCTCGTCGGTCATCTCGATGCGCTTCGCCAGGAACCCTGGCTCCGACTCTGCACGCCGGAAGAGCTCGAGCAGGATGGGGATCTTGATCGCACTCGCCTGCGGGAACGCCAAGTCGTCCTGGACCACGAACCGTTCACCCGTCGTGAGGTCAAGAACGTGGATGCCGGCAACGCCTTCGTAGGCGTCGACGATGTGCTCCAGGCTACCTTGGAACTTTGTGCCGATAATTTCGAGATGAGCTTCCTGACTTGATGCCGGCGCGGCGAAGCTCGCCATGGCAAGCGCCATCGTGCAGGTGCCCAACAGGTGTCGAAACCTACGCATTCTGCCTCCGTGCAGTGATCACAGGGTAATCCTAGCTGAGGGGCCGCCTCTCCGCACGAAATCGGGGGCGGGACCGACTTGTGTGTGCCTACCGTCCCTTGAAGTTCGGCTTCCGTTTCTCGACGAATGCGGCCACGCCTTCCGCGCCATCTTCGGACGCGAAGGCATCCAGAAAGCGATCCTTCTCGTACACGAGACCTTCCGCCAGGGGCATCTCGAAGGCAGCCCGAATCGCGTCCTTCGCGAGCCGAAGTGCAACGGGGCTCCAACGCGTCATACGCCCGGCAAGATCGATCGCCTTGGCCAGGTGCTCACCTTCGCCAACGAGGATATCCACGAGGCCAATGCGGTGCGCTTCCTCGGCCTCCACAAAGTCACCCGTAAACGACATGATCGAAGCCCACCCGCGGCCGACCAGGCGCGCCAGCCGTTGCGTGCCTCCTCCGCCAGGGATGAGGCCAATACGAATCTCAGCTTGGCTGATACGTGCCGTCTTGTCGGCGACCCGAATGTCACACGCGAGGGCGAGTTCAGAGCCGCCCCCGATGCAGAAACCATGGATTGCAGCAATCACAGGCTTGGGGAAGTCGGCGACGACCTCGTAGATGCGCCGGCCGGAGTATACGGCGGCCTGTTCTTCGGGCGTGCGGGCATGAAACTCAGTGATGTCCGCACCGGCGACAAAGGCCTTTTCACCCATGCCGTGAATCACCACTGCGCGAACGGTGTCGTCGTCCGCCAGAGCGGCGAACGTCTCCTTGAGGACGGTCCGGACTTTGGCGTTCAGGGCATTCAGTTTGTCCGGCCGATTGAGCGTGATGACGGCGATGAAATCGTCTCGCTTCTCGATCAGAACGGGGGCTTCGTTGAATTCTTGCTCAGTCATGTTGGTTGTGCCTACCACTGGTAAAAGCCACTGCCGCTCTTCTTCCCAAGCTTACCCTCGGCGACCATACGCCGGAGCAGTTCGGGTGGCTCGAACGCGTCTGAACCGAGCGTTTCTTGAAGGTATTCAGCGATGCCGAGGCGAACGTCGAGGCCCACGAGGTCCGTGAGCTTCAGGGGGCCCATAGGGTGTCGGTAGCCCAGCTCCATAGCGGTGTCGATGTCCTCAGGGCTCGCGACGCCCTCTTGGACCATACGGATGGCCTCCATGCCCAGCACGATGCCCAGACGGGAGGACGCGAATCCAGGAGCGTCCTTCACCACGATCGGTTCTTTGCCGAGTCTGCGCGAAAAAGCCACGGCTGCGTCCCTTGTCGCATCCGACGTCTCGGCACCCCACACCACCTCCACCAGCTTCATGATGTGGACGGGGTTGAAGAAGTGCATGCCGACGACACGAGTCGGATCTGCGACGGCTGACGCGATCTGAGCGATGGAAAGAGAGGATGTGTTCGACGCGAGGAGGGCGTGATCCGGAGCCGCGGCGTCCACCGCGGAGAAGATCTTTGCCTTTAGCTCGATCGATTCAGGGGCCGCTTCGACGACGAGATCAGCACCCGTGACGGCCTCCGCGATCAGAGTCGTTGTCGTCAGGCGGTTGAGGACAGCGTCTCGCTCGTTCTCCGTGACCTTCCCGCGATCGATGCCCTTGTTCAGGTTGCCTTCGATGCGGGCTGCTCCGCTGGCAACGGCCTCGTCGTTGATGTCATAGAGCCGAACTGAGCACCCAGCGGCTGCGCAGACCTGTGCGATGCCGTGGCCCATGGTTCCTGCGCCGAGTACCGCGACGGTGTTGATGTCGCTCATGTGCGTTCCCACAACGTCGCGATGCCCTGACCGACCCCGATGCACATCGACGCGAGTCCACGCGATGCTCCTCGGCGTTTCATCTCATGCAGGAGCGTCACAGTGATGCGTGCGCCCGAGCAGCCGACTGGATGGCCCAGCGCGATGGCGCCTCCGTTGACGTTCACCGTCGCAGGGTCGAGTTCCAGCTCGTTCATGCACGGAATGGCCTGCGCGGCGAACGCCTCGTTGAGTTCGGAGATGTCGATGTCGCTGGTGGACCAGCCGGCACGTCCGAGGGCTTTTCGTGTCGCAGGAACAGGCCCAATCCCCATGCGCTGCGGTTCAACGCCTGATACGGCCCCAGACACGATCCGAGCCATGGGCTCCAGTCCCAGTTCACGCCCGCGTTCCGCGGAGACCACTAGGAGGGCTGCAGCCCCATCGTTGATGCCAGATGAGTTGCCGGCAGTCACCGTGCCGTCCTTCTTGAAGACCGGCTGGAGCTTGGCCAACGCTGACTCGGTCGAAGAAGGGCGGGGGTGCTCGTCCGTATCGACGACGACCGGGTCGCCCTTTCGCTGAGGGACACCAACTGGGATGATCTCATCATCGAACCGGCCAGCAGCCACCGCAGCGGCGGCTCGCGCTTGGCTCTCTGCGGCGAACGCATCCTGAGCCTCACGAGTCACAGCGAATTCCTCCGCGATGACCTCAGCGGTTTCGCCTAGGCCGATCGTCCATTCGGGGGCGAACGCCGGATTGGGGAAGCGCCAGCCAAGGACTGTGTCGGCGGTCTTCGGGTTCCCCCGGGAGTAGCCCACTTCCGGCTTGAGCATCACGAATGGAGAGCGAGACATGCTCTCCACGCCGCCTGCCACGAAGAGGTCTCCCTCGCCTGCGGCGATCGCGTGACACGCGGACATCACGGCCTGCATTCCGGACCCGCACAGACGGTTGATCGTCTGACCGGGCACGGTCACGGGAAGGCCCGCCCGGAGCAGCGCCATGCGGGCCACGTTCCGGTTGTCTTCGCCTGCCTGATTGATGCACCCCAAGAGCACGTCGTCGATCGCGCCAGGATCGACATCGTTCCGAGCCATGAGCGCTTCAATGGTCAGCGCTGCAAGGTCGTCAGGCCGCACCTTGGCCAACCCGCCGCCGTGCCTCCCAATGGGGGTCCGAACACCGTCTACGATCCATGCTTCACGCATCTGCTTGTCCTAGTCGAGCGAAACCCACACGCTCTTCACTTGAGTGTACTTCTCGAGCGCCGATTCGAAGCCCAAGTCGCGCCCGAATCCGCTCTTCTTGAATCCACCGAACGGCATTGCCGCGTCATACTGATTGTAGGTGTTCACCCACACGGTGCCCGCCTTGATCGCGGCTGCCACGCGGTGAGCCTTCCCAACGTCCCGTGTCCAGACGCCTGCCGCCAGGCCATAAATGGTGTCGTTGGCCTTGGCCACGGCGTCCGCTTCGTCTTCGAAGGGGATCACGGCCATCACAGGCCCGAAGATCTCTTCCTGAGCAATGCGCATACCGGGATCGACGTCTGCGAATACCGTGGCAGTCACAAAATTGCCCTTCCCGTCGACAGTCGATCGTTCGCCGCCGGTGAGGAGGCGTGCACCCTCTGCCTTCCCCGCATCGACATACTCCATTACACGATCCAGCTGAGCTTCACTGACGATCGCGCCGATGCGAGTCGACTTCTCCATCGGGTCACCGATGGTCATGCGTTCGGCGTTCGACTTCAGAGCTTCGAGGAAGTCATCGTAGACCGACCGTTGTACCAAGACGCGGGAGCCGGCCGCGCACACCTCGCCCTTCCCATAGAAGATGCCCTGGTTCGCTCCCTTCGCCGCGGCTTTCAGGTCCGCGTCGGCGAAGATCACGTTGGGCGACTTGCCGCCGAGTTCGAGCGAGATCTTCTTCAGCGTATCGGCCGACTCGCGCATAATGATCTTGCCCACCTCGGTAGACCCCGTGAACGCGATCGCATCCACGCCGGGGTGCCGAACGAGTGCAGCCCCAGCCGTCTCGCCGAAGCCCGGCACGACATTGAGCACGCCTTCAGGGAAGCCGACCTCAGCCACGAGTTCCGCGAGCCGGAGCACAGTGAGTGGAGTTTCCTCGGCCGGCTTGAGCACCACCGCGTTCCCCGTCGCCAACGCGGGCGCGATTTTCCAGCTCGCCATCAGCAGGGGGAAGTTCCAGGGGGTGATGCACCCGACAACACCGACGGGCTCTCTCAACGTGTAGTTGAGGTGGTTTCCCTTTACCGGGACGGTCGTACCCTGAACCTTGTCCGCGATGCCCGCGAGGTAGCGGTAGATCTCGACCACGAGCGGTAGGTCGGCGTATCTCGATTCGAAGAACGGCTTCCCGTTGTCCTGCGTCTCGAGCGTCGCGAGTTCATCGATGTTGGCTTCGATCGCATCCGCGAGCTTCCACATCAGATGGGATCGCTTGTGCGGGTTCATGCCGGTCCACTTCGGGTTCGCCATCGCCGCCTGCGCAGCAGCCACCGCTTGATCGATATCAGCGGCATCACCCTCGGCGACATTGGTGATGACTTCACCGGTGGCGGGATTGATCGACTCGAAGGACGCACCGGACGCGGCGTCGGCCCATTCGTTCCCGATCCACAGACGGTTCCGGACGGATGCACTCATTGGTCTTCATCTCATGAATAAAAGCGGGGTCCGGCACGTCGCCCGGACCCCGCTCGTTCGTCAGCACAACGCGGGGTCTTACTTCCCCTCGAACTCCGCCGTGCGCTTCTCTATGTAAGCGGAGAGGCCTTCCTTCGCGTCGCTGCTCGCGAAGAGCTGGGCCTGCAACTCGCGCTCGAGCGCGAGGGCCAACTCAAAGGGCAACTCGGCACCGGTCTGGACGGACCTTTTGATGAGCCCGACAGCTTTCGTCGCCTTTCCGGGGGTGCGGAACTGGCCGGCGTATTCCAAGACTTGAGCGAGGAACGAGTCTCTGTCCTCGGACTCGTAGATCTCGTTCACGATCCCAAAGTCATGAGCCTTGTCGAAGCCGTAGACCGAACCTTCAGCCATCATCTGGATCGCGCGGGACTTCCCGACGATACGGACCAGGCGCTGCGTACCACCCGTACCGGGCAACACGCCGAGCGCGACCTCAGGGAGTCCCACCTTCCCCGAGTCCTTCCGAGCGATGCGGATGTCTGCAGCCATTGCGATTTCGAGGCCACCACCCACGGTGTGTCCGTTGAGCGCCGCGATGACGAGCTTCGGAGTCTGCTCCAGGCGGTTGAGCGTCTCGTTGGCGTGCAGACAGAAGCAGTACTTCCAGTCCGGGTCGGCCTCGGCGAGCATCCCGATGTTGGCTCCGGCGCAAAAGAACTTCTCGCCTTTACCGGTGATGACGATGACCTCGACCTCTTTGTCGAAGCGTGCCCGGACGATGCACTCGTCCAGCTGGCGCATCATCTCGTGCGTGTAGGTGTTCGCAGGGGGATCGTCGAGCGTGAAGATCGCGATCTGATCCTGGACTTCGTATTGGACCAGTACCTTCTCGGACATCAGGACTTCCTTGAGAGATTGGAGGGTGTGCGACCCGGTTCGGGCCGCCCCGTATACACATGGATGGGAGGGGGTTCCGTCAGGGGAAGGTTACCCGAGCTCTGTCACGCCGGTCAAGCGAGGGTGGCGGCCCAGGGGCAGGTGGTACGAAGTTCCTCTCGTGACGTCTGGGGACCCGGACCGTATCGGGAAGTATTTCCAGGCGTGATCCGTACTCGGGATATGATCCAGATCGTCCGGATCGTCCTGCTGATTTGCCCCGCTTTGGTGAGCCCGGCCTCGACCGATTCGAGCCGAAGGAACTGCGATGAACCGTCGACAAAAGGTGTACTCACTTCTACTGGCCGTGGTCATCGGTCCGCTCGCGACGCCGATGCCCGCTCAGGACCCGGTCACCGTCTATCGCGTGCCCGTGACGGGGGTCATTGAACTAGGGGTCGCTCCTTACATCGAACGTGCGCTTCATGAAGCAGCCGAGATGGGGGCTGTCGCCGTCGTGTTGGACATCGACACGCCGGGCGGACGCGTCGACGCCGCTGAGCGCATTTCGGATGCTCTCGCGGATTCGGAAGTACCTGTCTACGCTCTCGTGAATCGACGGGCGTTTTCCGCAGGTGCGCTGATCGCGCTTTCCACGGACGGCGTGTATATGCGTCCGGGCTCGGTAATGGGCGCCGCTACACCGGTCGATGGGTCAGGGCAGAAGGCCCCGGAGAAGATCGTCTCGGCCATGCGGAGCGAGATGCGGGCCTTGGCTGAAGCGCGTGGGTTGGATCCTCAAGTCGCGGCCGCAATGGTCGATGAGGACATAGCGATCGAAGGTGTCGTCGAAGAAGGAAAGCTCCTTACGCTCACCACGGAGGAGGCCGTCCGGACCGACTACGCGCAGCAGATCGAAGACCTGGACGCACTCCTGGCCGACCTCGGCTACGAGAACGCGACGATCGTCACGACAGAGGTCAACTGGGCGGAGCAGATCGTTCGCTTCTTCTCACACCCGGTCGTTGCGCCCTTCCTGTTGTCTCTTGGCTTCCTAGGGCTGATCGCCGAAATCAAGACGCCGGCCTTCGGGATGGCCGGAGCCGCAGGTCTCTTGTCGCTCAGTCTTTTCTTCGGGTCCCACCTAATCGTGGGCCTTGCGGGGTTGGAGGAAATTCTCGTCTTTGCGGGAGGCATCCTCTTTCTTGGATTGGAGATCCTAATCGTTCCCGGTTTCGGTTTGTTCGGGTTGGTGGGTATTTTGGCAGTACTGGGCGGTCTCTACATGAGCCTTCTCGGCTCGGTCCCCACAACGCCGGACTTCACACAGGCGGGTATGGTACTCACGACATCGGCTTTGCTCATCTTGGTCTCTGTATGGGTCCTCGTGCGCACGCTTCCGCGCAGCTCACGCTTCGCGAAGAGCGGGATCTTCCTCTTCCAACGGACCGACCGCGCGCTTGGGTACGAGTCTGCTGAGGTACGTGCCGATCTCGTTGGCCAAGAAGGGAAGGCCATCACCGACTTGCGGCCGTCCGGTACCGCGCTCTTCGGTGATGAGCGCGTCGACGTAGTATCCGAGTCGGAGTGGATTACCGAAGGAACCTCGGTGCGGGTAATCAGCGCTGAGGGTTACCGGCACATCGTTAGACCCGTCACCGTCGACAAGCTCGAAGAGGCTTGAGGCGGACACACATACTGCATTGAGGCACCGTCATGGGTAACGAGTTACTCGCGTTCCAAGCATTCCTAATTCTCGCCGGAATTATCGGAGTTTCGGTCGTCCTGTGGGCGATCCCGGTTCGACTGTGGGTTGAAGCGATTTCCGCCGGTGTTCAGGTGAGCATTGGGACCCTGGTCGGGATGCGGCTGAGGAAGGTCTCTCCGCCGGCCGTGGTGCGGCCGCTGATTACGGCGACCAAGGCCGGCTTGGATCTCGACATCGATGCACTCGAAGCACACTACATGGCCGGTGGTCGTGTGGATCGTGTGGTCGGGGCACTGATCTCTGCGGACAAGGCGTCTATTGAGTTGGCCTTCAACCAGGCAGCAGCCATCGATCTGGCCGGACGTGACGTCTTTGAAGCCGTGCAGGTGTCGGTGAACCCGAAGGTGATCAACACACCGAAGGTGGCCGCCATGGCAAAGGACGGCATTCAGCTGATCGCTATCGCAAGGGTGACCGTGCGCGCGAACATCAACCGCCTCGTCGGTGGTGCCGGTGAGGAGACGATTCTCGCACGGGTCGGTGAGGGCATCGTATCCACGATCGGTTCCGCAATGTCGCATAAGGCTGTGCTAGAGAACCCCGACGCGATTTCCAAGACCGTTCTGGCGAAGGGGCTGGATTCCGGCACCGCGTTCGAGATCCTCTCCATCGATATCGCCGACGTCGACGTTGGGAAGAACATCGGTGCCGAACTCCAGACGGATCAGGCCGAAGCCGACAAACGTGTCGCGCAGGCGCGGGCAGAGGAGCGGCGTGCAATGGCCGTTGCGAAGGAGCAAGAGATGAAGGCGCTGGTGGGCGAGATGAAGGCCGAGGTCGTGAAGGCGGAGGCGCAGGTGCCGCTCGCTCTGGCAGACGCATTCCGCTCCGGGAATCTGGGTGTGATGGACTACATGAAGTACCAGAACGTCCAGGCTGACACGGCTATGAGGAAGGCGATCGCGGGGCCGGATGATAAGCCGGTCGACGACCTGGAGTAGAGAGGCGCCGTAATGGATGAGCTGATCTTCTTTGGCGTGATCATCGCCTTTTCGATCCTCGATTCGATCGTTCGTGGAAAGAAGAAAAGGCAGAAGGGCACGGACGGAATCCCCATCCCAGAAGCGCAGGCATGGGAGCCAGCCGAAGTCGAGGCGTACCAGCCTACGTACGATGAAGAGCCATCGTACGATGATGAGCGGCGCGTGAGTGGCCTCGAAGCGAACCGGCAGTATGCTGAACCGCCGCTTACTGAGCCGGAACTGGCGATTCCCAAGGATCTCTGGGAGGAGATCGCTGCGTTGGCCGGTGGGCGACTGCCCGTCGATCAGGCTCCTGAGCCTGAGGTGAATCTGCCCTTCGTGGTTGAGCCCCAGTTGCCGGTTGATCCAAGCGAATCTGAGCGGGCGCGAAGGCGGGCGCTGCGAGCCCAGCCGGCCAGGCGAGTAGAAAGGTCCATCGGACGGACGAAAGAGCATCGTGTCCACGGCTCACATAGGGGGTACGGGACCGATCCGTCCTCGAGGGCGCCGTCCGAGCAGGACGACTTGGACCCACTTGCCGAGACGCTGAGTCGCGATGCAGCGACGGCTCGCGCGCTCCTCCAGGGCCACGATATGCATTCGCTTCGTCAGGCGATCATCCTGCAAGAACTTCTGGGGCCACCCGCGGCGTTCCGCGAGTAGCCCCAGCGAGCTACATCTCGCCGCGCGCCATCTTCCTGAGCACCGTCTGTAGAATCCCGCCGTTCGTGTAGTACTCGACGTCGACGTCAGAGTCGAGACGCACCTTGGCTTGGAACGTCGTCTCCGTTCCGTCTTCGGCTGTTGCGACGACAGCAACGCTACAGCCTGGCTCGAGGCCGTCCGCTACTCCGGAGATATCGAAGGTCTCGCGCCCTGAGAGACCCAACGACTCGGCTGTTTGGCCGCCCGAGTACTCGAGCGGAAGAACACCCATGCCTACCAGGTTGCTCCGGTGGATACGCTCGAAGCTTTCTGCGATCACTGCCTTCACGCCCAGGAGGATCGTGCCCTTTGCGGCCCAGTCGCGTGATGAGCCAGTGCCGTACTCCTGGCCCGCGAGGACGACGAGCGGCGTGCCCGCTTCCTGATAACGCATGGCCGCGTCGTAAATCGGGATTTCTTCGCCGGTGGGGAAGTGCATCGTGTAGCCACCCTCCGTGCCATCCAGCAGGAGGTTCTTGATGCGGACGTTTCCAAACGTGCCTCGCATCATGACCTCGTGGTTCCCGCGACGTGAGCCGAAGGTGTTGAAGTCCCTCACTTCCACGCCATGCTCGCGCAGGTACGTCCCCGCCGGTTCGGCCTTGGGAATCGCACCAGCCGGTGAGATATGGTCTGTTGTGACGGATTGGCCCATCATCGCGAGGACTCGGGCCCCCTGTACGTCCTGCAGCACCGGTACGTCGAGCGACATACCTTCAAAGAAGGGAGGGTTCCGGACGTACGTGGAGTCCGGGTCCCACTCGTAGAGGCTGCTCTCTTCCGGCAGCGGCAACGCCTGCCAGTTCTCGTCGCCGGTCGAGACGGCGCTGTAGCGCTCCGTGAACATCTCGGGCTTAAGCGCGGAGGCCACAGTCTCCTTCACCTCTTCCGGCGTTGGCCAGATGTCGGCGAGGAAGACCGGTTTGCCGTCTGTGCCGTGACCCAGTGGCTCGTTGTACAGGTCGATGTCCATCCGGCCCGCGATCGCATAAGCGACAACAAGACCCGGTGACGCTAAATAATTGGCGCGCACCAAGGGGTGGATGCGGGCCTCGAAGTTGCGGTTTCCGCTGAGCACCGAGGACACGACCAGCCCATTGGCTTCGATGGCTTCGTGGATCTTCTCCGGAAGCGGGCCGCTGTTTCCGATGCACGTCATGCAGCCGTAGCCGACGACGTGGAAGCGGAGTTGCTCCAGGTAGGGCAACAGTCCTGCCTGAGTCAGGTAGTCCGTCACAACGCCGCTACCCGGCGCCAGAGCGGTCTTGACCCAAGGCTTCACGTCTAGGCCCTTCTCCACCGCTCTCTTGGCAAGGAGGCCGGCCCCGACCATGACGGACGGGTTCGACGTGTTGGTGCAACTCGTAATCGATGCGATGACGACGGTGCCGTCCCCGATTTCGTAGCTCTCACCGTCGGCTTCTACGGTGCACGCGCGTCCTGGCGCCGCCTGAGCGACTGCCACAGACTGCTCGGCTCCACCTTCGCCGTCCCAACTCTCGCCGGAGCCCTCGCCACCTTCTGCGCCGGCCGTGGCTGCGTCCGGCAGTGCAAATCCTGCTGGCGCAAGCGCTGGCAGGTCCTTCTCGAATTGTGACCGCATGTCCGCCATGCGAATCCGGTCTTGCGGCCGCTTCGGACCGGCGAGACTCGGCTCTACGGTCGAGAGGTCCAGTTCGAGCGTTGATGTGAACTGTGGATCTGGCGTCTCGTCTGTGCGGAAGAGGCCGAGTTCCTTCGTGATTGTCTCTACCCGCGAAACCAAGCCTTCTGACCGACCCGTACCGCGCAGGTAGTCGAGGGAAGAGGCGTCTACCGGGAAGAAGCCGATCGTCGCTCCGTATTCCGGCGACATGTTTGCCAGCGTCGCCTTGTCGGGAAGCGTGAGGTTACTGAGCCCGGCTCCGTAGTACTCGACGAAGCGGCCAACGACCCCGTGCGAGCGAAGCATCTCGGTCACGCGCAGGACTAGATCAGTCGCGGTCGCGCCCTCCGGGAGCGTCCCGCTGAGCTTCATGCCAACGACTTCAGGGAGGAGCATGTAGTAGGGCTGACCCAGGACCACTGCTTCTGCTTCAATCCCGCCCACGCCCCAGCCCACGACACCGAGTCCGTTGATCATGGTCGTGTGTGAGTCGGTACCTACCAGGGTGTCAGGGTAGGCCAGATACGTGCCCTCATGCTCACGACGGTGAATCACCGAAGCGAGGTATTCGAGGTTCACCTGGTGAACGATCCCGGTGCCAGGAGGCACGACAGAGAAGTTCTCAAATGCCTCACCGGCCCAGCGAAGTAGCGCGTAGCGTTCCCGGTTCCGCTCGAACTCGCGTTCAACGTTCAGACGGAAGGCATCGTGGAAGCCCGCGTAGTCTACCTGCACGGAGTGGTCGATGACCAAGTCCGCCGGAACGACCGGGTTGATGCGCTGCGGGTCGCCCCCGAGTGCCTTGAGGCCATCACGCATGGCGGCCAGGTCCACAACCGCGGGTACGCCCGTGAAGTCCTGGAGGACCACTCGCGTCGGCATGAACGGTACGTCGGCGCCCGAGTTGGTCGGTGACCAATCAGTGACCGCGCGCACGTGTTCCTGCGAGACGTAACTGCCACCGGCGTGCCGAAGGGAGTTTTCGAGCAGGATGCGGATGGAGAAGGGAAGGCGGTCGAGTGAGTCGACGATGCCGTCCTCCTCGAGTTTCCCAATTCGATAGAAAGACGTCGGCCCCTCGGGGAGGTCGACCGTAGTAAGCGCCCCGAAGGGGTCGATTCTAGGGTCAGCCAAGTTGACTCCTGGTTCGTGCGTTGATCGGCTACGGAGACCAATATGATGGTCGAAGTCCTGTGCGATGTCAGGCCCAGGCCGGATGAGTCCCGTGCGAAGCAAAGCTAGCTTCGGTTTATTGTAGGGAGTCTCTACCGATGCACGTGACAGCCAGCCGCGGAGTCCTGTTGTATTTCCTGGCGGGGTCAAGGTCCCGCGAATGCGGTTGCCTATCTTGGAGAAGGTGTAAGATTATTTGTCTCACGCACTTTGCCGGGGTGGCGGAACGGTAGACGCGGCGGCCTCAAAAGCCGCTGTCCGCAAGGACATGCGGGTTCGATTCCCGCCCCCGGTATGACAAAGGAGTCTCGGATCTCAGCTAGGTCCGAGACTCCTTTGTGTTGTTCTTGGCGTGTGTGGGGGCGGCGGGATCGAACAGAGGGTTCGAGCCGAGCGGGCCGTTGGCTTGTGCGCGCCAGCACCGGCACCGACTTCCGCGAGCCTAAGGCGGGCGCAGCCCAGGTACCAGACGGCGCGTCCCCTTGGGACGGCTGCACCGCGTCGGTATAATAAATCGCTGATGAGCTAATAAACGCCGAGCGCGCTCGGCCCCGTAGGAGACACCATGTCAGAAGACGGAGACGAGGGGGCAAACACCCTCTCGATCCGAGACAACCGGACCGGAAAGAACTACGAAGTCGACATTCAGAGCGGTGATGTGATCCGAGCCATGGATCTGCGCCAGATTAAGGTCGACGAGTCCGATTTCGGGATGATGTCTTACGATCCTGGATATACGAACACTGCCTCGACGCGCAGTTCGGTCACGTACATCGACGGAGGGAAGGGCATTCTCCGGTACCGTGGCTACCCGATCGAACAGCTCGCCGAGCGTAGCACGCACCTCGAGGTGTCCTACCTGCTCCTGAAGGGAGAGCTCCCGACTCAGAGCGAGTTGGACAGCTTTGTTCACGAAGTGACGTTCCACACGTACGTCCACGAGAACATCACCGACCTTCTGTCGGGCTTCCGGTACGATGCCCATGCCATGAGCATGGTCATGAGTGCCGTGACTGCTCTTTCGACCTTCTATCCTGAAGCCCGGGACATTGAAGATCCGGATGTTCGCTGGCGCCAGATCATTCGCCTCGTTGCGAAGATGCCGACGCTCGCGGCGTACGCGTATCGTCATCACCGGGGGCTGCCCTTCGTCTACCCGGAAAACGAACTCTCGTACACGGCCAACCTGCTGAACATGCTGTTCCGCGTCGGGACACGTGAATACAAGCCAAGCCCGGTCCTGGAGAGGGCGCTGGATGTCCTCTTCATTTTGCATGCGGATCACGAGCAGAACTGCTCTGCGACTGCGATGCGGGTGATTGGTTCGTCGCACGCGGATCCATACTCGGCGCTCGGTGGGGCAATGGGCGCTCTGTACGGCCCGCTTCACGGTGGGGCGAACGAAGCAGTTCTGCGCATGCTCCGTCGTATTGGGAGTGTCGACAACATCCCTGCCTTCATGGAAGGCGTGAAGAACCGCGAAGAGCGGCTCATGGGCTTCGGCCACAGGGTCTACAAGGCGTACGATCCACGGGCCAGCATCATCAAGCGCACAGCTGATGAAGTGTTTGAGGTCACGGGCCGTAACCCGATGCTGGACATCGCGTTAGAGCTTGAGAAGATTGCGCTGAATGAGGACTTCTTCGTCGAGAGGAACCTCTACCCCAACGTCGACTTCTACTCGGGGATCATCTATCAAGCGATGGGCTTCCCGGTCGAGCTCTTCCCTGTGTTGTTCGCCATCCCGCGGACCGTCGGGTGGCTCGCACAGTGGCAGGAGCATTTGAGCGATCCGGAGCAGCGGATCGCCCGTCCGCGCCAAATCTTCACCGGCAGCGACGAGCGGGACTTCGTTTCGCTCGATCAGCGTGGCTGATACGGCTGACCGTTGTTGAATCTGTAGTGAGAGGGCGTCCGCGAGCGGGCGCCCTCTTTCGTATCTGATATCCAAAGGAAGTCGAGGCATGGGCCAACCAACCTGCATTGATCTCAACCATCTGGAGCTCGAGGGCGCCATCGCCTGTTATTTGGTCGATGCCGAAGAGCCCACGATCGTGGATCCAGGCCCCACAACGTGTTTGGAGCTCTTGGTCGATGAACTGGCCGCGCGAGGAGTGGGCCCGAAGGACCTTCAACACGTTCTCTTGACCCACATTCACCTCGATCATGCGGGCGCTTGCGGGCACCTGGTGGACATCTTCCCCAATGCGACCGTGCATGTTCATGAAGACGGCGCGTCATACATGGTGGATCCGGAGCGGCTCGTGTCGAGCACGCGTCGGACGTTTGGCGATGCGCACGACAGGCTGTGGGGTGAGATGAAGGGAGTGCCGGCGGACAGGATCACAGCATGGAGTCCCGGAGATGCGGGGCCGTGGGCCGGAATTCGGACGATTTCCACTCCCGGACATATCGCGCACCACGTGGCGTATCTGGATGAGCGAGATGGCACTCTGTTCGCCGGTGATTCAATGGGGATTGTGCTCGCTGGGGGCCCGACGCACCCGGCGACACCTCCACCGGCGGTCGACTTGAGGGCTTGGGAGGGAACGCTCGAAGAGATCGGGATGATTGGTCCGGAGCGATTCGGCGCCACGCATTTCGGGATGCACGAGGGAGTAGATGTCCGCAGAGAACAGATGCGGTCCCGTTTGGCCGCGCTCGAGGCGCGGGTGAGGGTGGCATTGGCCGAGGACGACACGTCGGATGCCGAGCGCTTCAACGACGAAGTGATGGAAGAATTGGCGCCCTACATGGGCGAAGACCGTGTGAGACGGTACTTCGATATGTTCTCGGCAGCGACGGATTGGGCTGGCGTGGCGTTTTACTTGAAACGGAATCCCTGAGGCGGTTCGGACGCGAGTGCGGACCTCCCCTTTGAAGATTGGAGAAACATCGATGGTTCGAATCCCCTCGATTGCAGGTGCGGGCCTGTTTGCGGCGCTTCTAATGACCGCGCTTCCGGGTCAGTCTGCGGCACAGAATGGTGACACGCGTGTTCGGCGACCGATTCCGGCCCCGATCGTACTCCCCGCCAACTATCTGCAGTCCATGGAGCGCGGCTGGCGGAGCGAAGACGGGAGCCCTGGTCATGCATATTGGCAGCAGGGCATCACATATGATCTCACAGCTCGGCTCGACCCTGAGACAGGTAGGGTCACCGGCAGCGTGGCGATCGAATACGCGAACAACGCGCCCGCGAGGTATCCCACGCTGTGGCTCCACCTGCACCAGAACCTCCACAAGGAGGGTGCCCCACGGAATGCATCCCAAGAAATCACGGGCGGGATGACCCTGACTTCGGTGTCGGTGGATGGTGAGATGATGGAGGAAGTCGAGCTGAGCGATGGGCCGGGATACGAAATCGACGGATCCCTCATGCAGATTCGGCCTGAGCTCCAAATCGAACAGGATGACACGCTGGATCTCGAAATCGAGTTCGAGTTCACCGTTCCCCAGAACGGATCCGGCCGGATGGGCCATTCTGACCGCGAGATGTACTTCATCGCCTACTGGTTCCCGAAGATGGCGATGCTGGACGATCTCCGTCTCTGGGATGCGCAGCCGTATCTGGGTTCGTCGGAGTTCTACGACGGCTTCGCCAACTACACGGCGGAAATCTCTGTGCCTGATGGTTGGACGGTCATGGCGACGGGAGATTTGACGAATCCGGACGAAGTATTCTCGCCGATCACGCTCGAACGATTGGCTGAAGCGTCTACTTCGGACGAACTCGTGACGGTTGCTGGCCAGGCGGAGCGAGACGCGGGTACGGTGACGGCCTCCGGGACGGATGGGTGGCTCACCTACCGCTTCGAGGCGGATAACGTCCGTGACTTCACTTGGACGACCTCTAACATGCAGCGGTGGAACGCGACTTCGGCGCTCGTACCTGATCGGGACGAAGACGGGACCGATGATCGAGTGATGATCCATTCGTTTTGGCGTCCCGAACGTGCCCCTCTATGGGCCGAGCAGTGGTTGTACGGGAAACAGTCGATCGAGCACCATTCTGAACGGACCGGCTTTGCATACCCCTGGCCGCATATGACGTCCGTTGAAGGCGCCGACATCATCGATGGCGGGATGGAATTCCCCATGCTGACGCTCATCGGGCCCTACGAAGACAGTGAGGATCAGGCCTTGTTCAGCGTGACGTCGCACGAGCTAGGCCATATGTGGGTGCCGATGATCGTGGGTTCGAACGAGAAACGTCATGCATGGATGGATGAAGGGTCGACGACCTTCCTCGAGGACGAGAGCAAGATGGAGCTCTGGCCTGGTGTTGATCATCATCGGGTCGAGGCGGCCAACTACATCCAGGTAGCGGCGCTCGGGCTCGAGCAAAGCATGATGAGGCATGGCGACTGGTATGAGCCGGGCCCGGGCTATGGCACAGCTTCGTATCCGAAGCCCGCCACGCTCATGGCCGCGTTGCGCGAGCTCATTGGTGAAGAAACCTGGGATGAGGCCTACCAGGCGTTTATTTCTGAGTGGGCGTACAAACACCCGACCCCATGGGACTTCTTCGCGACGTTCGAGCGGTTCGCTGAACAGGACCTCGATTGGTTTTGGACGTCGTACTACTTCGAAACGTGGACGCTGGACCACGCCGTGGGCGATGTCGATGGCCACACGGGTGGCGGAGCAACCGTGACGATCGAAGACCGTGGCTTCGCGCCGTTCCCAGCCAAAGTGAGTATTCGCACGACGAATGGAGGCACGATCTTGCACGACGTGCCTGTGGATCACTGGTTGAATGGGAATACGAGTTACGACATCGAGGTGCCGGCGAGCGCTGGGTCGGTGACACGGGTGGAGATCAACTCTCGTGGTTATGCGCCTGATGTGAATCGGCGGAATAACATCTGGCCGCGAGGCTAGGGTTGGTGGGGCGGCCCCGAAGGAATCGTTTCTTTTCGGGGCCGCTCGCCTAACTGCGATCCGCGGCTTCGGGGCTCGCTAAGCGACGGCGCGCATCGGCTTTTTACCGCTTTTGGGGCTACACGGGCTACTCCGCGGCCTGGGCCCTACTCCTCGGCCTCGGCGCCTTCCGTCTTCGCGGCCAAGCCAACTAGGGTCTCACACGGGGCCCTGACGAAGACCTCATCCATGCCGTAGAAGGTCTGACGGCGTGGGACCAGCGTTTCTACCGAAGATTACACAGAAATCCCGGATAGTGGGGTACGACAAGTCATGATTTGGCTATTCGCTGCCAGAATCAACCCGGTCGTGTGCCTTGTGACCCCCAATGTGCCGGCGGGTCACCGCAGCTCCCACCGCAACATCCCACTACTTCCAGCTCTTAGCTCCAGGAGCGTGCTGCCGAAGCGCTGTCAGGTAGCTGAACGGCGTCGGACCCTTCTGGTCCGGGTCCGCCCAGGTGTCCATAACAGGGGGCAGGGCACCCGGAAGTTCTTCGATGTCCGACTCGGGGCCTTCGTGGACCATCGAAAGGCCGTTTCCCACATTCTCTGAAGTAGTGAGCCCAGCACCCTCCCTGGAGGTTTCGTAAGTACGCGAAAGTCCCCGGCGCCGTATGGGAGTTCCGGGTACTCGGAGAGCCTCTACTTCGTAGGCGATCACGTTGAGGGTTCCGCCATCTTTTTGGAGTTTTCCACGTACCGAAAGGAAGGGCTCCATACGCACTTGATTGCGGTCTCTTTTGTAGATATCAGGCTTCACAATCACGTTTATAGGACCGTACTCATCTTCCATCATAACAAAGACATAGCCATTTGCAGTTCCAGGCCTTTGGCGTGTGGTTACGAGCCCCGCAACACGAACCGTGCTGCCCTGCCTGAGGTGTGGAAGACGGTCCGAAGTAACGGTCCCAGCCGGTAATGAAGATTTGATCAGTGTGAGCGGATGGAGGTCGGCACTGAAGCGCATCATGCGGTACTCGGCGACCATTTGATCCGTGGGGTTCAATGCCGGAAACGCCAGGCTCGCATAGGGGTCCGCGAGGGCTAATTCAGTCTGCGCATGGTCGTCTCGGCCTCCGGTGCGGTCATTGTCGGTCTCGGGGCCGAGCCAAAGGCCTGCTTGCCACAACAATTCGCGCCTGGTCATGCCGAATTCTTCGAATCCGCCCACCCAAATGAGGTTTTCGATGGCTGGCCGCTTGAGCGAAGCTGGTGTTCGGCGCAGAAAATCGGGCAAAGACATGTAGGGGCCTCGTTTGTCGCGCTCTTCCACGATCCGTGTGGCGATGTCGGCGCCCCAATTCCGTACGAAACCGAGCCCGATGCGCAAATCGTCACCTTCCGCCATGCACTCGACCTGGCTGCGGTTGATATGGGGCAGCATCGTCTTGATGCCGTTCCGGCGTGCATCTCGGCCCAGGGCATCCAGCGAGTAGAAGCCCATGGGTTGGTTGTTGAAGAGTCCCACATAGAACTCGACGGGGTAATAATGGCGTAACCACGCGGATTGGTAGGCCAGGAGGCCGAACGCTGCAGCATGTGATTTCGGGAACCCGAACTCTGAAAAAGCCGTGACTTGCTGAAAGATCTCTCGAGCCGTGGTGTCATCGACCCCATTTGCTGCTGCACCGTCCCGAAACTCCTCCCAATGGGCTATCAGAGCCTCTTTGGAGCGTTTCCGGCTCATCGCGCGCCTCAGGGACTCGGCCTGACCGTCCGAAAAGCCTGCCAATGCTTGGCAAACGGTCAAAACCTGGTCCTGGAAGATGATGACGCCCAGCGTCTCCCCGAGCGGCTCTGCGAGGAGCGGATGCGGGTAGGGGATCTCATAGTTGGGATTCTCTCTGAGCATCTCCCGGCGCCGGACATAGGGGTTCACGGCGCCACCCACGATGGGCCCGGGGCGGACAATGGCGACCTGAACCGCCAAATCCTCGAGATTCCGGGGTCTGGTGCGCCTCAGCATCTGGATTTGGGCTCGAGATTCGACCTGAAAGAGCCCCACGGTGTCCCCAGAACAGACCCGATCGTAGATGATCTCGTCTTCGAAGTCGATTCGGGACAAATCAGGCGCTTCTCCATGCCGATCCGCGATCAGATCGATGCTCTCCTCGATGAGCGACAACATGCCGAGCGCGAGGAAGTCGATCTTGATAAAACCCGCGTCCTCACACGAGTCTTTGTCCCATTGGCACAACACGCGGCCTTCCCAGGCGGCGGGCTCGAGCGGGACGATTTCCACGAGCGGACGGCTGGAAATGATCATTCCGCCCACGTGCTGAGAGATATGGCGGGGCAGGCCGGCTACGTCTTCGGCCAATTCGCCTAAAAGCTTCCAAAGCCCGGCGTCCGCACGCTCTTTGAACTCCGGAAGTGAGGCGATTTCGTCGGCCAGGCCTGACGCGGAACGGTGTTCGGCCAGTTTTGAAAGCTTTTCGAGTTCTCCCATAGGCAAATCAAGGGATTTCCCGATCTCCCGGACCGCCGATTTCAGCCGATACGTGGGAAACGTGCACACGAGGGCCGTGTGCTCGAACCCGTATTTCTCATAGACCTTAAGAATGAGCTGTTCTCGAATGTCCCTGGGGAAGTCCAGGTCGATATCGGGGACGCTACGGAGTGCTTCGTTGAGGAATCGGCCCAAAAACAGGTTGTTTTTGACCGGGTCGATGTGTGAAAGGCCAATCAAATAGCAGATGATCGACGAAACCGAGGATCCCCTGCCTCGGCCTGGAGGGAGGCCAGAACGGGCCCGCGGGGCCTCACCGCGAACGTCCCGTGCGACGCTGACGGCTAAGTCCATGATATCGCGGTACACGAGAAAAAATCCCGCGAGCCCGTGGAGATCCACGAGCCTCAACTCCGTGTGTAGACGGTCTTCTGCGTCTTGTTGTTCTTTGCTGCCGTCTTTGTAGAGGGTCGTGATTTTCGCCAAACACATCGCGGCGAGTGATTCGATCGCTCCACCACGAGCCGATCCCTCGAAATCCGGGAATTCATAGCCCAGATCTTCGGTGAGATCGAAGGCGGCGCATCGTTCGGCGATAAGAAGTGTGTTCGTGAGTGCTTCGGGCCGACTTTCGAAGCGATGACGCATATCCCAGGGCTCGGGGAGGTGGAAGAGTTTGTTGGCCCTTCGGGCCCCGTGTGCTCCATCGAGCGTCGCGCGGTTCTTGATGGAAACGAGCACATCCTGCAGGCGATGCCGCTCGGGGCGGTGGTAGTGCACGTTGCTCGTTGCGACGACACCTAGGCCCATTCGGCCTGCCAGCCGCGCGAGCGTCTTGTTACGGGCGGTATCTCCTTTCACCGCATTGTCTTGCAGCTCCATAAACATGCTGCCGGGGCCAAAAACGTCGAGGAGTTTGCGGGTGAAGGCCTCGCCGTCCGCGACGGAGGAGCGCATGGCGGCAGCAACCGGGCTCTGCGCGCATCCCGACAGCAGAATCAGCCCTTCGGAGAGTTCCAGCAGGGAAGGCAGGGCCAAACGCGTGTCGCCACGCTCCGAACCCATGTGCGCTTCGGTGAGCAGGCGGCACAGATTGGCGTAACCCTGGGGCGTTTCGGCCAAGAGAGTGACGTGGTGGCCGCCTTCCGGCTCTTCCACGCCAGGAAAGCAGTCCCGAAGCGTGACTTCGGCGCCTGTGATGGGCTGGACGTTCACGCGCCTTGCGGCGTGAGCGAACTCCATGGAGCCGTAGAGGCCGTTGTGGTCGGTGAGCGCGAGGGCGGGGTAGCCAAACTCGGCTGCTCGCACGGCCAGTTCTTCAGGGTGCGATGCGCCGTCCAGGAATGAAAAGCCCGAGTGGCAGTGCAACTCGACGTAAGGAATCGACAAAAGGCTCCACTTCCGCACAGGCGCCTACCATCGGCGCGTCATCACCTGAGCGATTCTGGGTTTTGGCCGTTTGCGATCGCTCCCTCACTCTCCCCGAGCGCGGAAACCGAAGATAAACCGAAGATCGAGGAAGGGCAAGGAAATGAGTCCTCGCGCGATAGGCAAGCGGGCGCATCGTGAGCGCTGCTGTCATTCTGACGCTCGCTGGGCCGCAACGGGGCACCTGGTCTATGCACACACGAGCGGAGCGCTGTGGGCGGTTCCATTCGATGAGCCGCAGGCTACCGTCACCGGTCCGGCGATGTCTGGATTTTCGATTTGGACCGGGGCTCCGATACCCGGCCCTCAGAGGGCGCGAGCCGGCAACACAATCCGCCGGATGGCACACGCGTCGTGTACCGCTCGGATGACGACGTCAACGTGCGTGTGGTGGACCTTTCCGCGGAGGAGACAACCAGCTGTACGTGCGCACCTGGCCGAACATGCTGGGCGAGACGTTGGTCTCGGATTAAGACGGGCAGTTGACCGGCGCGATTTACCACCAGTGGTCCCCGGATGGGTCGGTCCTCTATCGATCAGAAACGCAACGAGGGTTTTGCGGCGTCGGTGAGCACGGATGATGGTTTCCGAGTCACCGCGACCCGCAAACTGCCGTTCACCGTCAGCAGCATCCGGACGGACGGCGGGGAGTAACTCGCAGGTCCGCTGGGGTTCGACTCCTCGCCCTCTTTCCATGGGGGTGTGCCCGGTCTACCATCGGGGCTCATCTCACACAGGAGCCTCATGTCCGACGTCGTCTACACCGCCGACATCAAGATCGAGCGGTTGAAGGGACCTCACCGGCACGCCTGGCTGCCCGCCCACGACGGTCCCGTCGAGTTCGGCGTGCACAGCGCGATCGCCGAGCACTACGGGGTCGACCCCGAGCGCCAGATCACGACCACCCTCGACTACATGATGGCCGCCGCGGGTGGCTGACTAGCGGGGACCTTCGGAGGCGCGCTGGAGGCGCGCGGGATCAATGCGAGTGACGGTGCCCTGATCGGTCAGGTAAAGGGCGAGGTCGAGAAGGAAGACGACGGCGTGATCGTGGTGAAACGGATCCACGTCACGTACCACCTCAAGGCCGGGGAAGAGCATCGTGAGACGGTGCAGCGGGTGCACGACATGCACGCGAACAAATGCCCTGTGTATCGATCGATGTACAAAGCCATCGACATCACGACGGACTTCGTGCTCAAGGCGTAGGCGACCGCTGGTTCAGGCGATGCGGGGCGGGCTCCAGAACGGGGCCCGCCCTTTTTTGTATCCGGGGTGCTCGTTCCCCAGGCGCTCCCGCAGCTCTTCGATCCAGTCCTGGACTCGGACGAACTCCGACGGCGCCGTGCCAACCTCGGTTCCGCCGACCGCGGCCAGCTTGTGCTTGAGGTCGTCCGAGAGGTAGGCGGTGGCCATCCCGCCTTCGCCCAGTTCCCCCTCAATGACATAACGGACTGAAAGGGCTTCGTTCAGGCGCTCAATAGGGGTCGAGCTCATACGTGTTCTGTTGTCATGGCCCTAGGTAAAGGGCTATTGGGGCGGCGGATCACTGGGGGGCACCGCGGCATTCACTGCCCGTTGGCGACGCGGAGGATCGGCTTCTCAGGGTGGTGCTGCAAGCAGGTTTGAGCTGAAGCTACGACCTGCGCTTCACGTGAGCGTTTTCGCTCAGACCTGCCCGAACAGCGTCTTCCCTGAACTCAGGAGATCTTCACAAGCGACGCAGACCCGAGCAGACATGCCCTCTTCGCCTGCCTTCAGGTACGAGCGGGGGTCGTACAGCTTCTTGTTGCCGATTTCTCCATCGATCTTGAGCACCGCGTCGTAGTTGCTGAGCATGTGGTCCGCGACGGGACGAGTGAACGCGTACTGGGTGTCTGTGTCCACGTTCATCTTCACGACGCCGTAATCCAGAGTTTCCCGGATTTCCGAGATTTGGGATCCACTTCCGCCATGGAAGACGAGGTCCATTTCGGCGTCCGCGCCGTACTTGGCGATGACCGCAGCCTGACCGTCCTTAAGAATCTCCGGCCGGAGCTTCACCGCGCCCGGCTTATAGTGGCCGTGCACGTTCCCGAATGTGGCCGCAAACGTGTACTGCCCAATGCCTTGCAGCGCTTCGTAGACGGTGACCATGTCCTCGGGAGTGGTGTAGAGCATGTCGTCGGGCATGTCTTCGGTTCCGGCCGCCCCGTCCTCTTCACCACCAACGACGCCGGCTTCGACTTCAAGCACGATCTCGTTTGCAGCACACAGACGCAGGTATTCGTCGCAAATCGCGATGTTTTCCTCGAGTGGCAGGATCGACGCGTCAAGCATGTGGTTCTGGAAGAGGTTGCCCTTTCCCGCCGCTCGCCGGGCCGCTGTAGCCTCGATGAGAGGCTTCAAGAAGCCTTCGGCCTTCTCGGGCTGACAGTGGTCCGTGTTGAGCGCGATCAGCACGTCATACTGCTCGGCCAGCATGTGGGCCGCTTCAGCGAGCACGATGCATCCGTAGGCCGCGTCCTTGTTGGCCAGACCCGACGCGAACTGGCCGGCTCCCGTCGAGAACTGGATGATCCCGTCCGACTTCGACTCGGCGAAGCCCTTCATGGCCGCGTTGAGCGTGATGATCGACGTGACGTTGATGGCGGGGTAGGCGTAGCTCGAGTCCTGCGCGGTCTTGAGCATCTGCTTGAACTGGGCGGGGGTCGCGATCGGCATGGCTAAATCAACTGACGTTGAGATGGGAGGTGACTCTGATCCGTCCCCCAATCTAGGCAGTTTTGGAGTGGGCTGCCTGACGGGGATGGTTCGATCCGGACCTATGGCCCTCCGCCTTCGTCGGTGATCGGTGTGCCGGTGGACAGCGCTGCGGTGATTCCGCACATAGTGGAGTGGGGCAGGAAGGAGGAGCGGCCGCCGAATCTTGTCCTACATGCCAGGCGGGCTGAATCGTCCGTCGATGGCCGTCCAGCCGCCATCGGCAAAAAGCACCGTGCCGGTTACATAGCTCGCGGCATCCGAAGCGAGGAAACACGTCGGGCCTGCCATTTCACTGGCGCTGCCCCACCGCCTGAAAATGTTCCGGTCGCCGTATGCATTGTACCAGTCCGGGATGTCCTTGATGGGTGCCGTCAGGGGTGTGTCGATAACACCGGGCGCAACCGCGTTCACGCGCACGCCTGAGGGCCCCAGCTCGGCTGCGGCTGTCCGGACGAGTTGTACGATGCCGGCTTTGGTGGCGGCGTACATCGACTGACCCGGCTCTACAACGAGCGAACGGATCGAGCTGAAGAGAATGATCGATCCGGAGCCTTGGTCCTTCATGATCCGTCCAGCGGACTGCAGGACGTGTGCGTTGCCCTTGAGGTTCACGCCCAATACCAGGTCCATCTCTTCATCGGTGTAGTCGAGCAGTGGTTTCCGGACGTTGATGGCGGGCGTACAGACCACGACGTCGAGCGAGCCTCTGTCGTTCGCGACGCTCTGGAATGCCCCCGTAACCGCGTTGCCGTCGACGATATCGACCGCGCCGGAATCCGCTTGCCCACCTGCGTTTCGGATCATCTCTGCCGTTTCGGCCGCTCCGTCCACGTTGACGTCGAGGCACCGGACATAGGCGCCCTGCTGGGCACACCCGAGTGCGACCGCTCTACCGATACCGGATCCGCCGCCGACGACAGCGGCGTTCTTACCTGCCAATGAGAACATGGACATAGGTGACATGTGTGAGGCTAGGAGTCAGTGTTTGACGCCGAGGGGCGTCGGACGAGAAAGACGAGCGCAAATGCGGCCGCGGACGCCACGATCCCAAGAAGTGTGGGGTCCAGCAAGCGGTTGGTATCTGTGATTCCGGAGAGCCGCACAGCGAAGAGTACTGAAACACCTGCTGCGATTCCGGTGAGGACCTCGGGGACGCCAGGCCGCCTAGTGTGCAGGCCGACGACAATGGGCACGAACAGACACACGGACATCACGGAATAGAAGACGGTGAGCTGTCCGAGCACTGTGGGATTCACCACCGCGAGCAGAACCCCGAGCACGCCGCCAGCCACCGCAGCCCAACGCGCCACTCTCAGCACGTCACGGTCCGACGCGTCCGGACGGACATATCGCTTGTACAGGTCCTTCGAGAGTGACGTCGACAGCATGAAGAGCACAGCGTCGGCTGAACTCACCTCCGCAGAGAAGACGGCCGCCAAGCCGAGAGCCCCCAGAAGCGGCGGGAGCCCTTGGGTCAGCACGGTCGGAACCGCGAGTTCGAAGTTTGCGCCCAGCTCTGGGTTGTAGACTCGCGCGATCATGCCGAGTAGCGCGGGCACGAACGCAAAGGCCATGAGCACGAGGCCTTGGACTCCGATGCCGAGGCGCAGCGAACGCTCGTCACGAGCTCCGTAGGCCTTCTGAAGCAAGCCTGGGGAGACCATGAAGGCCGGCACAAGGAGTGCGATCATGATGATGCCCGAGTTGGGACCGGTCAGAAAGTTGGACCATTCGGGGTGAGCCGGCGCGGCGGCTTGCACGGCGGCCCACCCTCCGGCGTTGGACAGCGCCATGGGCAGGGCGATCGCCATGCCAACGAGCAACACGATGAGCTGCACCATGTTGACCCAGGCTGTCGTGAGTAGGCCGCCAGCTGCGAAGTACGCGGTCATCACCACCCCGCCGATCACCGCCCCGACCCAACGGGGCGTCCCAAGAACCCACTCGAAGATCTGGGCCATGGCGATCAATTGGGCGGAAAGCACGGCTAGCGTGGCGACCCACAGCAGCATCGCGATGGTGGCGCGGACCGCGCTGCCGTACCGATGCTCGAGATAGTCACCCGCCGTGTACAGGCCGTTCTTCGTCGCCACACGCCAGATGCGCGGCCCGAGCCACATGGCCAGGAACAACGATCCGATTCCGGCTGAGCCCACCCACCACCAGGCTGACATACCGTCCCGGTACCCGAGCCCCGAGGCGCCGATGATCGAACCCGCCCCGATGTTTGCCGCCAAGAAGGTCGAGAAGGTGAGGCCAGGCCCGAGCTTCCTGTCCGCGACGAAGAACGAGTCCGCACCTTTGACCCGCCTCGAAATCCAGAGCCCGAGTGCGATCAGGCCAAGGGAGTACGCAACGAGGACTCCGAGTTGGAGGCCGACTGGGGCGTTGGGATCAGGGTTCACGGAGAGACGGCGCTCGGTGGCAGGGAAGAGGGCCTACGATGGGACGAGGCAGCGGTTTTGACTAGGTCCGCCCCGCCGAAGGCAACTACAGTCAGTTGGCAGCGAAGTGGGCCGATCCGGCCCCGAGCTCTACTCCCGCCCGATCAGCGGCTCGAACAACCCGTCGACGGGACTCGTCCAGCCTTCCTTAGACTCCTCGACCATCCGCAGCACCTCCTGGATCAGTACCCCGTTGTCGAAGACGACTCCGTCCTTGACGGTCCAGCGAACGCCACCTCGGCGGACCATTACGCCGTCGTCATCCACGTCTAGGGCACCGAAGCTGTAGAGGTACCGAAGGTTCTCGAGCGGGTTACCGTCCACGATCGCGAGATCAGCCGTGTACCCGGTCTGGATGTAGCCGAGGTCGGGCCGCTTGAGCGTGAGGGCGCTGTTGTAGGTGGCAGCGCGGATCACCTCCAGCGGCTCGAGTCCGCCTTCGTGCATTAGTTCGAGCTCGCGCACGTTGCCCAAGCCTGACGTGTTCCAGAGGTACGGGTCGTCCACGGCGTAGGAGAGATTCCCACCACGGTCGTTGAACGCCTGAATGAGCCCCTGCCACTTTCTGAAGGTGTCGGACCAGCGCTGTTCGTCCTTGGACGTCCAATCCCAATGGTGGGCCGCGTGAAACTCCGGGCTTGGGAAGTACCAGTCGATGAGTACACGGTGGGTGTACTTCTCATGCCACCCGAGACTCACCGCGCGGTTGAAGTCCCGGTTGACCTCATAGGCACTCATGGTGGGGATGAGGGACACGCCCGACGCAACCAGCCGGTCCACGACCTCGCCTTCGAGCAGGTCCTCGTCCGCCTCCTGCCAGACCGCTCCGGCCTGCCTGAAGCGGTGCGCTTCGTCGTTGTAGTTGTAGTCCACCGGAAGCGCGGGAAGAGCCCCTTCACCCAGTGCAGCCTCCGCGTAGCCGTAGTGGTGTTCGATCATGGTGACGCCCAACTCGGCGGCCCGCACGGCGTTTACCACGTTGAGGTCCTCGGGCGGGAGATGGACGGTCGTGATCCCGCCCGCTTCGTCGACGGCCTGTGTGACGGCCTGGAAGAGCTCGTCGTTCCACGCCAGGCTCCCGACGCGAACCACGTGTGCCTTCCCCGGGCCCACGACCTCGTCGATGAGGTCCGGGACCCGCGCGGAATCGTGCCAGGGCTCCATGACGTCGGCGGACGGTGCGTGACCGGGGTCACGCGCGCGCGGCGGACCCCATTCGGCGATCGGATACATGCGCGGGGCTGTGATGCGGTTCTCGTCCGACAAACGCTGCTGTTCGACTGCGGCGTCCCATCCACGGCCAGTACCGTTCACGATCGTCGTGACTCCGTGCGCCAGCTTGAGGTTGTAGATGTACTGAAGCGGGAGCGGCTCGGTGCGGACGTGCGCATGTAGGTCGATGAGCCCCGGCATGACATACATGCCGGTCGCGTCGATGACACGCTGAGCGCCGTAGTCTCCGGCGTCTGCGGGTCGGCCCGTCACCCCATTGTGAGAAACAATCTGATGGATCGTCCCGCCCTCGACGATGATGTCGGCAGGGCCGTAGGCCGGGCCTCCGTGCCCTGGGATGATCATCGCGTTGAGGATCGCGAGTCGGTCGAAAGGACCTTCGCGCGCTTCGTCGGAGAGCGTCTGGGCATTCCCGTCGCTCGATCCCAGAGAGATCGCTATGAGAAGCACAGCGAGAACGGTGAGGTGCCGAGCGATAGTGTCGTTGCGCATGGGGCATCCAGGGGAAGAGCGCGGTGTGATTCAAGGAGCCAGCGTATTCGGGTGAAGGCCGGACCGCCAGACGAGCCGTGGGGTCCTTGCCTAGCGCCCCAATTCCGACACGCTAGGAATGCCGGGCAGTCCTTTCGCCATGCGTACCGCCCTGAGGATCGCCTCGGCCATCACATCGGCAGCTAACGCACCGATGAGCGTGACGTTCGCAGGTCCGTCCATGGTCCCGGTCGCCAGTGAGAACACGGTGTCACCATCACCCATCGTGTGGGCGGGATAGATCGTCCGTGCGAACCCGTCCTGAGCCATTTGGGCCATCTTCGTGGCCTGAGCCTTCGTGAGCGTGGCGTTCGTCGCGACGAGCCCAATGGTGGTATTCTGGCCCAACGCATCCTGTGGCTCTTCGCCCGGGCCACCTGAATTGCGCAGGAGCAGGCGAGCGTCCGCCAATCCGCGTCCGTCTTCTGTTCGCACTCCAGCTATGACCTCGCCCGTGGCGTGATCGATGATGTCACCGACTGCATTCACGGCCACTGCGGCCGCGACCACGAGTCCGTTGTTCAGCGTGATCGAGGCGGTTCCGAAGCCACCCTTCATGGAGCGACCGCTTCCGCCCATCTTGCCGACCGTCGCGCCCGTGCCAGCGCCTACTGAGCCTTCAGCCGGCGAGTCACTCGAAGCCGCCTCAGCCGCCAGATACCCACACTCTGGGCCGGGCCGCACCTTCTGGTCGCCTTCTTCGAGTCCCAGGTCGAAGAGGATCGCGGCGACCACGATTGGCACGACTTTCCCGCGCCCCACCGGCCACCCGATGTCTCGCTCCTCTAGGTACTGCATGACGCCAGATGCCGCGTCCAACCCGAATGCGCTCCCGCCCGACAGCACGACTGCGTGTACCTGGTCGACCATGTTCACAGGGTCAAGAAGTGCGATCTCACGTGATCCTGGCGCGCTCCCGCGCACGTCCACGCCGCCCACGGCTCCACTGCGGGCGAGGATCACCGTGCAGCCGGTGGGACGCTCAGTGAGTGTGTGATGTCCGAGCTCGATGCCTGGAACCGCGGTGATGCCCCACGCTTCCATACCGGGTCCCTCCTGCGCTCGAATGGCACATGCCGATAAGACGATCGGGACCCCCGCGAGGAGGGCCCCGATCGCCAATGTTCTGATCCGCTTCATGTGCGGCTCCTTCCCTTCATCAGTTCGCGGGCAGCCGGAGCGCCGCGTACGAGCCCGGGAGTCCACCGCCACCAACCGACACAATGATGTACTGCACACCTTCGTGCATGAACGACATCGGTGCGGTGAGCGTCGGGGCCGGGAGTTCAACGGAGCCGAGGTGCATGCCTGTCAGCTTGTCCACACCATGCATAACCGGCGCCTGCCCGCGACCCTCGCCATACAGGAAGAGAGTCTTCGTCACGATCGCCGTCGCGTGCCCCGTGCTTCCCGTGTTTGGGATGTCGACTCCCTGCAGCGCTGGGTGGTCCTTGATGCGATCCGGCGTGAATCCGTTCGGGATCGACCACAGGGTCTCACCGGTATTCATGTCGATGGCTGTGATGCTCGCATAAGGCGGCTTCATGATGGGCAGCCCCTGCGGACCCCTGATACCACCTGGGCCAACGGTTACCCAGTCGACGTTCGAGTCGTCGTCCACATCGGTTCCCGGACGGAGCACCGGCGCGCTGCAGCCGCGTTGCGAAGCCGTGTACAGAATTCCGGAAACGGGGTCGACCACGGTGCCACCAGGGATGTTCGTGCCACCGTTTGCGCCAGGGCAGTGGATCGACGTCCCGACACCGTTTGCATCGGCTAATGCAGGCGGATTAAAGAGCGGGCCGAGTCGGTACTTCGAGGTGATCTCGAGTGCTTCGGCGCGGAGTTCAGGTGTGTAGTCGATCAGCATGTCCTCGGTGAGTCCCTGCATCTCGTACGCAGCAGGCTTCGTCGGGAACGGCTGGGTCGGAGACGTCCATTCACCAGGTACGTCCGTCTGCGGGACCGCGCGTTCCTCGATGGGCCAGATCGGCTCACCCGTCACGCGGTCGAGCACATAAACGAAGCTTTGCTTCGTGGTCTGCGCGACGATCTTGCGTGGCTGTCCATCGATCGTGACATCGATGAGCGCGGGCTGCGCGGGGTTGTCGTAGTTCCAGATGTCGTGATGGACCGTCTGGAAGTGCCAGCGACGTTCTCCCGTCTCGGCGTCGAGCGCGAGCATCGTCGTGGAGAAGAGATTCGCACCTGGATGGAACCCACCGTAGTAGTCGATGGTGGGCGGGTCGGTCGAGACGTACACGAGCCCGAGCTCCGGGTCGGCCGACATCGGTGCCCATGCGGAGACGTTACCCGTCCACTGCCACGCGTCGTTGAGCCACGTGTCGTTGCCGAACTCACCCTCCTGCGGGATGACGTTGAACGTCCATTTGTGGGCACCGGTCTTCGTGTCGAAGCCCATGATGTTCCCAGGGACGTTCTCCTGCATGTACTCGTAGTAGCCCTGCTCGTGAGAGTTACCGACGACGATCGTACCGTTGATGATCATGGGCGGGGTCGAGTTCGTGATGTACCCGATGGAATGATCGAGTCCTTCGTCGTGGTCATGCTCCCAGTCACCCAGGTAGGTGAGCAGGTCCACTTCTCCGCCAACACCGAAGTCCTCAATGGGATATCCCGTCTCCGCATCCAGGGCCCACAGGAAGAAGCCCGGCGTGATCACGTAGATCCGCTCCTGACCGTCAACGATGTCGTATGCGACGCCCTTGCCGTAGTTCTTCCGCATGGAGTCTTCCCACCGCTTCGTATTAGGCTCGCGGAAGGTCCACAGCGTCTCACCCGTGGCGGGGTCGATGGAAACCACCGTGCGCCTGGAACCGGCGACGGAGTACAGCTTGCCGTTCACGTAGATCGGCGTCGAACGGAGGAGGGGATCCGGACCGCCCGGGCTGTAGTTGTCGCCGCGCCACATCCACGCGACCTCGAGGTCTTCGAAATTGCTGGCGTCGATCTGGTCGAGTGGCGAATACCGGGTCGTGTGAGTGTCCGCGCCCCAAGAGCGCCACTCACCGACGGGTGTGCCGCGCTCGACGGCCTGCGCCGAAACGATGCTCGCGGAAATCGCGATGGCCGCGAGGGCCGTGAAGAGCTTTTTCATCAGTCGTTCTCCGTACGTGCTGCCTGTTGCGGCGCACCGTTTCCGTCAGTTGCGAAGCAGAAGAAGAATCCGTTTCCGCCAGATCCTTGTAAGTCCGTCTGGGAGCAGCCGCGTGAGTTGTGTGCGGAGTTCCAGGACGTGGGGTTCTCGCCGCCACCTTGGCGGTCGTGATGACCGACTCGCGTGGAACCCGCGCCGTTGCTCGTCCAGTTGTCACAGGCGGTGTAGCTCTCGTCTCCGACGTACGCCGTGCCGTCCAGATTCGAACCGGTCATGAGGTCGTGCATGTTGGGATCGTCACCGCGCCCGTTCACGATGGAGCCCTTCTCCGTGAGGATCGACTCCTTCGTGAGGTTGGCGTCGTCGGAGTGCAGATCCGTGACGTCGCGAGCGATCATGTCGCCGCTGAAGTTGTACCACGGTCCTGACCCGATCCGATCTCGGGCATTCACCGCCATGGTGCCGTTGCTCTCGAGCGCACTGAGGTATGCGCGCCACCTCAGGTCTCCGAAGCCGGCTGCGTACGCGAGGTCCTCGCAGTGCTGATCCGCACCCGCTAGGCCATCTAGGTTGGCTCCGTCACCAGGGCCTGCACTGGTGACGAAGAAACTCATATCCGCGTCTTGAGCCGAAACCGGTGCTGCGCCCGCGAATGCCAAAGCAGCGAGTACTGCGATCGCCTTCCTCAAAGTGGTGCTCCTGCTGAAAGTGATCGGCGGGCCGACGTATCCCGGGCCGCCTCCCTAATTCGTTCGGCCAATGTCCGACGGTGGGTCGAAACCGGCAAGGAGGCGCAGGCTTTGCCGGGCAACGACCCGCGATAGGTTGAGCGCCCCAGCACAGTGTCCGTCCCCATGTGGTGGCAGGGCTGGGACCCTCGATGAGGTGCATCAGCCTGACGAGTCATGTGCCATCCATGATCTAGTCGCGAGTGCCCAGGTCCTGGCCCTTACGACGCTGGATCTCGTCGGATAGGACGCGTCAGTCTTCCTGCGCTCCCGGACTCCCTGACTCGACCACGAAGGTCGCGCGCGTCGACAACGACCCACCCGGTTCTGAGACCTTGTCGACCACTTTGTATTCACTGGTCCATGTGTCCGGGGTGACGGTCGCGGTCACGTAGCCGCGCTGTCCATTGTAGAACTTGATGTGTGGGTTGTGGCTCAACGACGCCCGCCCGCCGTTTGTCATGTCTGCTCCGTCCCCACCGGAAGAGAGCGACGTCCCGACGAATTCCGTCCCCACCACAGGGGACGATAGGTCGTCGAAGTCGGTGTGGAGGTCTGCGACCCAATTCGAGTGAATGTCTCCGGTCAGCACCACCGGATTGTTGACCTCTGTCGACTCGAGGTGGTCCAGGAAGGCTCTGCGTTCCATTGGATATCCGTCCCACTTGTCCATGGCCCAGGTATCGTCGCCTTCGTCGGACTCGCCACGTAAGCGAGCCACCATCACCTGTTGCGCCATCACATTCCAACCGGCGCCTGAGACGGCGAGGCCTTCGAACAGCCAGTCACGCTGCGCGGCACCCAGAATGGACTGCTCCGGCGAGATGTGTTCCGCACAGGTAGGCACCCGCCCGTCCGAGCACGGCTGATCGCTCCGGTACTGACGCGTGTCGAGCACATTCATCTGTATGAGGTTGCCGAAGTTCAGGCGGCGAAAGACCTGCATATTCGGGCCGTCGCGCACCGTCGAGGTACGAAGCGGCATCATCTCGTAGTAAGCCTGGAAAGCAGAAGCACGCCGGAGCATGAGTTGTTCTGGACTCTGATCGTCCTGTGCGAAGACACTCGCCCAGTTGTTGTCCACTTCGTGGTCGTCAAAGGTCATGATCCAGGGCATCGCGGCGTGGGCCGCCTGCAGCGCCGGGTCCGATTTGTATTGGGTGTAGCGATTCCTGTAATGATCCAGCGTGACGATCTCAGGGCCCTCGTGGTGGCGAACCGTGTCCCCGTCATGCTCCGCGTACTCGTAGATATAGTCACCGAGGTGCACCGCGAAGTCGACGTCCTCCCGTGAGAGGTGCTCGAGGGAGGTGAAGTACCCCACCTCGTAGTGTTGGCAGGAGGCAAAAGCGAAACGGAGCTCATCGACCGTCGCCCCGACGGCGGGGGCTGTCTTGGCCCGCCCAACGGCGCTCACCTCCCCACCGACCATCCATCGATAGAAGTACCAGCGGTCCGGATCGAGACCAACGATCTCTGCGTGCGCGCTGTGTCCCAACTCGGGGGTCGCGAGCGTGGACCCTGTCTGAGCCATCCGCGTGAACCCCTCGTCATGAGCGATCTCGAAGTAGGCGCGTACGGGGTTGGCCAGTGCTCCTACTCCCTCGAGCGCCTCTCTGGCCAGACGGGTCCATAAGACCATTCCGTCGGGCGCTGGATCTCCCGAGGCGACCCCGAGCGTAAACGGGTACGAGGACACGCTCTCAAGGCCCCACTGGTCGCCTCCCCTGTAACACCCCGTAGCTAGTAACGCCGCCACACTACTGCTCAAACGCAGGAAGTCGCGGCGCGTGCCGTTTAGGTGAAAGAGGTCGTACCACTGAAGATCGGTGGTCTTCATTTCCAGCTCCGTCGTTTCGGGGTCGACGCAATGATATGTGTGCTGCATGTTCGGCGCATGAAAGCCATAACGTTCCAGGGCGTCGAGACACTCGCCTACGAAGACGTAGCCGAACCGAGCATCGAAGAAGCCACAGATGTGATTGTGCGTGTGACAGCGGCCGGTTTGTGCGGGTCAGACCTCCATCCGTACTTCGGTCGCGAGACAGGATTAGACGTGGGCACCGTCATGGGCCACGAGATGGTGGGTGAAGTCCTAGAAGTCGGCGGTGAGGTCACAGACTTTGTAGTTGGGGATCGAGTGGTCGCACCCTTCACCACGAGTTGTGGCGCCTGTTTCTATTGCCGAGCTGGACTGACCGCTCGGTGTGAACGCAGCCAGCTATTCGGTTGGGTTCAGGACGGAGTGGGCCTCCACGGCTGCCAGGCCGACTACGTCCGCGTGCCGATAGCAGACGGGACCCTTGTGCGGGTCCCCGAGGGCCTAGACGAGGCCGTCGCACTGCTGGCTGGGGATATTCTCTCGACTGCCACGTTCGGTGCGGAATTGGCTCGTGTGGGAAGCGGAGACACCGTGGTCGTTGTCGGGTGCGGGCCGGTCGGGTTGCTCGGGATCCGGGCCGCTTTCGAGCGAGGAGCCGCGTGCGTCATCGCCGTGGACAACGTGCCGAGTCGTCTCGCAGTCGCAGAGGCGTTTGGCGCCCAGCCGGCAAACTTCGCCGAAGAGGACCCATCTGAAATTGTGAGAGGATTCACCGACGGCCGGGGCGCAGACTCGGCGATCGAAGCCGTAGGCTCACCTGAGGCCACGCGGGCTGCGGCTGACCTCCTTCGCCTGGGAGGAACTCTGGCAGCGGTTGGAGTTCACGCTGAGCCCCACCTCGCGCTCTCACCCGGCGAGATCTATGATCGCAACCTGACCTACTCCGGTGGGCGATGCCCGGCGCGTCACTATATGCCGGCCTCGCTTGCGTTGGCCGTACGGGATGAGGCTTTGATCGGTACGCTCATCTCGCACCGGTTGCCGCTCTCGGACGGCATTGACGCGTACCGGAGCTTCGCGGCCCGAGAATCGGGCTGGACCAAGGTCGTTCTGCACCCGACCGACTGAAACAGAGAAGAGACCCAATGAACCTCCGTGCTACCTCCATCGTCGCGATCACTTCCCTCAGTCTCATTGCGTGCGATTCGGGCGTGCCCGGAAACAGTGCCATTTCGGAGTCGGCCCTGTCCGCGGATCTCCATGTTCTGGCCAATGACTCGATGGGTGGGCGTCTCGTGGCGTCGTCGGGACTCGACCAAGCGTCGGCCTGGATCGCTGATCGCTTCGAGTCCCTTGGGCTCGCTCCGGCCGGTGACCGGGGCGGGTATTTTCAGCGCTTCGGGTTGGCCTGGTTCAGCCTGGGAGTGGGGAATCGGCTGACCGTGGAGGGCGCCGGTCCAGGCCGGACCCCGGGGCAGGGTTGGACGCCCTCAAATGCGGGAGCGAGCGGTTCTGCGAGCGGTTCGGTCGTCTTCGCTGGCTTCGGGATCGTCGAACCGCGCTTGGAGCATGACGACTACCAAGGGGCCGATGTGAATGGCCGTATCGTTCTCATGCTGGAACGGGAGCCCGGCGTGGCGGACCCGAGCAGTCCCTTCGACGGAATCGTAACTGCGGAGGCGTCGCGGACATGGCGGAAGGTCCTAGCCGCACAGGAGCGGGGCGCGACGGCTGTGCTGTTCGTCAGGGACGTACACAACCGCGAGGACATCAACGACTGGCCAGCTGTCCATACTGGTGCGTGGCCGGATGAGCCTCGCCGCATCGAGCGGTTCACCCTTGAGGCGTGGGCAGAACAGATCACGATCCCTGCCGCGCAGATTTCCGCAGAACTTGCCGCGACGCTCGTAGAAGGCTCTGGTCGCACGCTCGAGGAACTCGCGGTTGAAGCCGAGAATGCCGAGGGGGGCCTCGGGGTGGTGGACCTCGGAAGCGCCCGTGCTGACCTTCGCACCGAGGTCGAACGCCATGTGTCGCCGGGTACCAATGTGCTCGCCATGATCGAAGGCTCGGACCCGGACCTGCGTGACGAAGTCGTCATCATCGGGGCCCATCACGATCACAACGGCATGGATGGGGAAGTCGTCTACAACGGCGCAGACGATGACGGATCTGGGACGGTCGGCGTACTCGCGATTGCGGAGGCGTATGCGCAGGCAGCGGCCAGCGGAGATTTGCCCGCGCGCAGTGTCATCTTCGCGATTTGGGATGCTGAAGAGAGGGGGCTGCTCGGGGCCTGGTACTACACGCAGCGGCCACTATTTCCGCTTCAGAGCACGGTGGCGAACCTCAACATGGACATGATCGGCCGGCACGAAGAGGTGCCCACCGACGGAGGTGGTCGCTTCCGTGGCCTCGACGTACAGAGTGCGGAGTCCAACTCGAATGCGACGAACATCCTTGGCTATTCCTACACGCCCGAGCTCGTGCAGATCGTTCAAGATGCGAACCGGTTCGATCTGACGCTTCGGCTTCGTTACGACAACAGTGCGTCGAACCTGCTACGGCGGTCCGACCACTGGCCGTTTCTACAGAGTGGGGTGCCCGCCGTCTGGTTCCACAATGGACTCCACCCGGACTACCACACGCCGAACGATACTCCGGACCGCATCGAGTACGAAAAGATGACCCGGATCGTGAAGCTCGTTCACGAGACGAGTTGGTCCTTGGCGAACGCCGTCGGACGGCCCGGTTTGGCTGGAATGGGATCGAGCCCTCCGTCCTGACCCCGTAAGCTATCCGTCGCGCGGAGCCGTCCACACTAACGCAGCGACAGAGCGAGCCGGACCGTCACAGTTGGCGTCTGAGAATCCGTCGAAGGATCCAACCCGCCGAAAATCCTCACGGATCACGCCGGGCAGTCGTCCGTTACCCGTCAGCACGTCGATCGGGCCGCCGCGAAAGAACTGTGATTTGTCGTCGGTCCCGGTACAGTGCATCTCGATGTACGCTCGGACGTACCCTGCACGGACGATTCGGAAATCACCAAGTGTCGGCTCGTCGGGTGGTGCAAGGTTCGCCAGAGAGAATTCCTCGAATTCTCTCTCGGGTGCCCCTGGTGTGAGGGGCTCCTTGGGTGAGTCACCGGGGAGAGGGATTCTCCAGTGACCTGTACTCACCGAGATGTGCGCGTTCAGGATGTTCTGTATTCGATCACGGAATTCATGATCGATGTAGATGCGATGTTCTGCCCAGGAGGCATATGCGACCACAGCGCCTGCCTCCACTTTAGGCAGGACGTGAACCGCACCGTCACTTAGGGCGACCAACTCGGAGGACGTCACGACGGCCGAGTCGTCCGACAGGTCGTCACTGCGCGGAGCGCATGCCGCCACCGAGGCCATGGCAAACATCACCAAGGCCAACTGCCTAAACATTGGGGGAAGCAAGGGACTCACGCCCCGGCTCGGGCTCCGATGTACGCCTTGATTGCCGCGTATTGTCCCGGCCCATCCAGTCCGGCCTCGTGGATTACGACATCGCCGGTTCCAGATCCCAGGAAGTGTCCGTGAATGAACGGGTGTTGGGTGTGGGCCCGTCCGAGTCCAGAAGCGACCCATCGGTACATGGTAGGGAGTGTGAAGCCGGTGATGCCCATGGCCCGTTGCGCTAATCCCTCCCCGTAGATGTCAGCCTTCTCCGTGTCATCGAGTCGATCGAACAACTCGGGACTCGAGACGTATACAGCCTCGACGTCGATCCCGTCTTCGAGGAGCTGAGGGAGGGCGCTCTGAACGAATGCGATGGCGACCCCTGATCCTTGGAGAACCACCGTTACGTCAGCTTCACCGCGTGCCTCGCGGAGCTTGTAGACGCCTTTCGTCGCCTCCAAGGCCGGAGCGAGTCCAAGTCCTTCCCGGTCGAGCACTGGCTCTCCCGGTCGAGTCACAAACGGGATGATCACCGCCGGGGCGGCTCTGAATGCGGCCGCCACCAACGGCCATATCTCCTGAGGTTCCCATGGCGTGAGCGTAATGGCGGTGCCCGGCGGGTAGTTCTCGGCGTGCAGCTGATAGGCCTGGGGATCCGCGTGCGTCGGCCCGTCTTCGCCCGTCTTCATACCCGCATGGCCACACTGGAGAATGAAGGGCCGGTAGGGCCCTGGGTCGATCTCCTGCCGCATCTGTTGGCTGATCGCGTGTACACGCGCCGGGATGTGGCCGAGCGGCGAAATGAACGCCCCGTAGGACGCGCCGATTCCAACGTGGCGACCGAAACCGGAGATGCCCGACAGGATACATGCGAGACCGTCTTCGCAGATGCCACCCACGCTCAGCGAACGTGCGCCGAGATTGTTCTGGTAATGCCAGAAGCCCTCAGGGAAGCCCTTGGCGCCGCCCGAGACCGCCGTGGAGTCCAAGAGGTCCGCTGCGCCGAGGAGCACGCCTCCGCCAGATGCGTTGTTCAGGTAGCCGAAGACCGCACCGAGTTGCGTCCGGAGCGGCTTCTTCGAGCCGATCTCCAACTGGAGTTCGGGCGGCGTCTCATGCGGCGTGGCCACATGCAGGATGCCGTCGAGCGTGGGAGCACCGGGGCGAGGACCACGGCCGAAGGCGTTCAGCCGTTCCCGGGAAGTCGTCAGGCGATCTGACATCTCACCACAGAGAGTGGTGTCCTCTTCGAGCTTGCCTCGGATGCGGGTCAACGTGTCCCAATAACATGCTTCGACTTCTTCCAGGCTGGACGGATCGTCGGGTGTGGCTAGGTCCGCTGCTTCGTCGCCGAACAGAGGCGTCATGGTCTCTCGCCAGGCGTCGCTCCCCATTTTGTGTCCACCACCGTGCGACTTCTTTCCGGTGATGCCGTACTGCCATCCCTTCTCCGTCCGGTACACTACGGCGGTTGGTTGGCCGTTATCGAATTCGAGCGCTCGCTTCTGGCCGGTCATCACCTGACCCATGTCGAAGCCATCCTTCACGTGCACGACGTTCCAGTCATGCAGGTAGAAGAACTCCATGGGATCCCACTGCACGTATTCGCCCGGCGCGTCATCCTCCCGTGTCACTTGGTCTGAATCGATGGAGGCTTGGTTCCAATCCAAGTGGCAGATCGCGTTGGACAATCCCGAGGCACCGGCGGACGCGACGACCTCGTAGACTCGGCCCGGTGTGAGTCCGCCTTCGCCTTCGATCATATGGACGTACGGGGCCTTGTCGCCGTAGTAGTCAGCTGCGCCAAAGGCGAGCCCGATCGAACTGCCCATGCCTACGCCTGACGGACCCGTGGCCAGCCGCACGAAGGGGGTCATGGGTGTCGGGTGTCCGTCGAGCGCCTTCGCGTTGAATTGCTCAAACAACGGTGCCCCATGCGTGGGGTTTTTGCGGAAGCCGAGGAGGTCTTCGAGCCGCAAGCGCAGATGGTCTTCGGTGGGGAGGAGGTCACGGTTGCCCAGGCGCGCCACTTCGTCGCGAAGTGCCCACATGCCGTACAGGCCCGTCGCTTTGTGCCCCGCCGCAAAGGAGATTATGTCCGCGTCGTGTCGGTTTGGATCCCCCACGTCGTAGTCCATGGTACCGAACAACAGAGCCGTGAGGACGTGCCCCACCGAGACGGAGCCACCGGGGTGGCCGGACTGATGGAAATTGAACTGCGTCGCCACGATCGATCGATAGATCATGTCGAAGCGAGTCATGATCGCGAGGGATTCGCTCGATGCGATGCCATCGTCCGTGGAATCGACTTCCACCCAATCAGCCCTGCGGGGTCCGAAGGCTCGGCTCATGATTCTGCGGCAACTATCATGGGTGTGGTGCCCTTTATTCAGTACCTGTTCATAGAAAGATACACGGGACGTCGCGGCTTCCCAGGGGCTATATTGTCGCCATGGATCTGATGATTTCCGAGGCCGCCCGGGCCGAACTGCCAGCGGCATTCTTACAGTTGTTCGTGACGCTCGGCCTGGCACTTCTGTGCGCGATTTTGCATGCGCAGTATAGGAAGCCCTATTTCGCGTTGTGGGCGGCAGCTTGGCTTCTGTACGCCACACGCATCGGGTCGATCGTCATGTTGGTCCAGACCGGTGTGTCGTGGTGGCTCTTCTGGCATCAAGTCGTCACAGGGTGGACGGCGATCGCGCTCCTCTGGGCCGCGCTCGTTTTTTCGCAGCGGACGGCTTGGCGGACTTGGTATTGGCTGGCGGTGGCAGTTCCGCTGGTGTGGTCGTATGTGGCCATCTACATGCTGGAGTCGTTCTTCTGGGCCGCCGGGCCAATGGTGGTGTTTCTCAGCCTGACCACCGGCTGGACGGCGTGGGCGTTTTTACGCTACGACCGGCTCGTCGGTTCTCCGGCGGCGCGCTTTCTCGTAGCGGTACTCGTGTTGTGGGCCATCCACCATCTGGACTACCCGTTCCTACGTGCCCAGGGCGCGTGGAATCCGTGGGGGTACTACCTCGACATCTTCTTCGAGATGGGAATGGGGTTGGGAATTCTCTTCTTGGTCCTTGAAGACCTGGACCAGGGGTTACGTACCCTGACGTCCTTGTCCGGAGAACTCCAAGGGCGGGGTGTGGACGACGAACCGATGGCCGAAGCCATGCTCAGGCGGGCGCTTTCCTTAAGGGGCGTACATGGCTCGGCTCTGTACCTCGCGACTCCCTCCGGGGGAGCGTTCGTGCATGGCGCTGGGGTGGCGGCACTCTGGCCGTACGAAGGAGCGCCTGGTCCGGCGCTCGAGAGCTCCGAGTGGGTCCAGTCAACGGGTCTCCCAGCGCTCGAGCGAAAGCCCGATGAAAGCGGACGGATCGGGTGGAGTCATGCGTACACGGCTGCCTTACCCGTCATCCGAGACGATGACGTCGTCGGGGCGCTCGTAGTCGTAGGTCAGGCTCGTGATCCGTTCACGGTGCTTGACAACCGCTTTCTCTTGGCGTTTGGACAGCAGGTGGGAGCGGCGCTCGAGAATGAAGATCTCCACCGGAGCTTGGAGTCTCGTACCGAAGAGCTAGAGCGATTGCAGGCACGTATGATCCATCAGCACGAAGAGGAGCGGAACCGGCTGTGGCGCGAGTTGCACGATGAGACCGCTCAGGTCCTTGCCGCTCTGAATCTCCAACTAGGGCTCCTCGAGGAGCGAGCGGACACGAGTATGGCGCAGGGACTCGACCGGGCGAAGAAGTTGGCCGCCGAAGGGATCAAGAGTATCCGAAGCGTGACGCGAAACCTCCGTCCCATAGCCCTGGACGACTTGGGACTGATCCCGTCCCTTTGTGCCCTGGTGAGGGACTTCCAGAGCGACGATGCGTTTGTTGTGGACGTTTCAGCACCCGCGACGGTCCCTGCGTTGCATCCGGATGCCGAGTTGGTTCTCTACCGTGCCCTCCAGGAAGCGCTTTCGAACGCCGTGCGCCACGCTCAGTGTTCACGCGTCGAGGTTTCACTTGTCGTCGAGGACGAGCAGGTTCGTCTGTCTGTTCACGACAACGGAACGGGAATCCCGGAGGACGCGCTCGGGAAGCTAAGCAGTCGGGGCGGACTGGCTGGCTTGAGGGAACGGACCGTCGGAGTGCGGGGTGACTTCCAAGTCGGCAACCATGAGGATGGAGGTGTCGTACTTCGAGTCGGCGTCCCGAAAGTTCAAACTGAGGATGAGCCGTGAGTGAAGGATTGAGAGTTGTTATTGCGGACGACCACACAGTGGTGCGTCAGGGAATCCGAATCGTCCTCGAGGAGGTCCCTGGGCTCGAAGTCGTGGCCGAGGCCGGTGATGGAGCAGAGGCTCTGCGATTGATCGCGAAGTTTAAGCCGGACGTGGCCGTCCTCGACGTGACCATGCCCGCGAAGACTGGGCTCGAAGTTGCGAAGGAATTGCGCGACTCTGGCAGCGACCTGGGCATCCTCATTCTCTCTATGCACGACGACCCCGAATACGTGCTGCAGGCGGTGCGCGCCGGGGCAGACGGGTATGTGCTCAAGGACGTGGCACCTTCTGAACTCCGCGACGCGATTCAGGCCGTAGGGAGTGGCAAGGAGTTCTTTGCCGAGCGTGTCACCTACCAGCTCAGTGTGGGGCTTCGCGAGGAACTCGAGCGCGAGCAGAAACGGACTCGCATCGGGAGCCTGACGGGCAGAGAAGTTGAGGTTCTGGTCCGGATCGCGGATGGGAATACCAACCGTGAGATCGGCAAAGAGCTCGGGATCAGTCCGCGCACGGTGGAAACCCACCGAGAGCGTGTTATGGCGAAGCTGCGGGTGCGCACTGTCGCCGGCCTGACGCGCCTCGTTGTGGGGTATGGCCTCGGCCAGACGTAGATCTCCCTTTCACGACGCCCGTCGGGATGGACCCGTAGGAGATTCCACCTACTGAAAATGAGGTAACTCTCCGCATTACAGTGGGTGCAAATCAGTTAGAACAACGTAAGACGAACCAGTCGCGTTTTCTTGTTATTCGTTATCGTTCCAAATTACGCTGGAATAACGCCATGTGCCGTCCTCGCCTCGGCGGAAATGGTCAGCAAATTTAAATGAGATTGCTGTATCTTCTCCGTCCATGTCTACAGTCATGGCTCCGTTTCCGTGTCCGATGGCAATGTTTCCATCTATTTGGATGTTATCAAAATCGAAATTGAACTCACTCATGACTGGAAAGCCATCCAGAAAAGTTCTCAGATCGGGACCACTGACTCTTGGAGCTCCTGGCGGATCAAAAAATACGTCTTCGGTGCAGATGTCGAAAAGAGCGTCCCAGTCGCGGGCTAGACAAGCGCCCACCCATGGGGCAATTAGGGCTCGAATCTGTGCAGCAGCATCCATCACTACTCTCCTTTTTCAGGGGTTTTCACATAAAACTCCTGAGTCTACAACTATGTTTCATGCGATTTTCAGACAAAGGTACGTACTGTGTTGACGTATAGCTATACGCTATGAGCGTGTTAGGCTGAATATAAGTGCTCGGATGAAAAAGGTCTTGGAAAACTTCAGGTAGTTTTGTAGGTCGACGGATAGGCAACAGATCTTCTCCGCACCCAGTCGAACTCAGAAACAAAGCCAGCACTGACGAAAAGGTCCTGCGCATAGTCAACGGCAGCTAGGTCAACCGTTACTGCTAGGACACCATAGCGCGATCGCGGTAGCATCACGATCTGGGTTCTCAGTTAGTAACCGCTCAGACCAGTCCGGGCCTCCCATGAACAAAACTTGCACCGTATTGCCTCCGAGCTCGCCCGTCTCTTCGCGCAAACTATCCCACATGTCTACTTCACTCGTCCAGATTTCCGGACCCTCAGCATGGAGCATCGCCACCCGCTGGCAATCCTCAGACACGGTATCCGACTCAATCAGAACCTCAACGGAACTCATCGGCACAGGATAAGCCGACCGATCCATGAGTACCGAACTGTTAACTGAAACGCACCCAGCAAGACTGATGGTCATCAATGCGACTAACGGTTTCATCTCTGTCCTTTGACCTAAAGAGTAATGCCTTGGAACACAGTTATATGATTCATGTTCCGTGCCAAAGAGTTATGTTGTATATGATAATCATTTAGGCTACTCGGCAGCAAGCGTCATGTCCACTTTTAGGGACGCACTAACAAGGGCATCCGGGACACTTTATTGGTATCGCACTCTCCGGAAAAAGTGCGATAGGTCATGGACGAATACGGATCCAACTCATTCCGTCGCCTCGTTCTGAGCCCTGGATCGGAAGAACAGCAGCGATGTCACCATCAGCTAGGAAAAGAGCCGGGAAGTACTCCCCAGCTGCATCTCGCTGCCTATCAACCCCTTCCCCGACCCATGCATCAACGGAGAAGTGCGCGGAGAACCTGACTATGTCGCCTAGAGATCCCGGATCGAGGACAGATACAACGGATAGGAAATTCAACGCCCCAAATGAGGTGTTCAGCGAGCGGGGACAGCGCGAGGCATGGGACGAGGAGCATGGGGCTGCGGGGTTGGCCTGAAAGCAGAGGCGGCTGGAGTCGCGGCCTGTGCTGAGATGTGGGTGGGGGACGAGGGGATGTCGATATGGGCGGAAGCGAGCGGCCGGGTGGCCGAGGGTGTTCGGACAGACTGGAGGCGGGCGGCTCAGTCGTCGAAGTCGGCGGGCAACGACGGGTCGAACATAAAGTTTGGGATCGACTCGGCCTGGGTAGGATCGAAGGCCGGGGTCTGGTCGAGGAGGAAGTCTCCTTGGGGCGG